>JACMLK010000044.1 GCA_014379665.1 Saprospiraceae bacterium
ATAAAAATTTATATCAGAAATCATGAAATGCCAGGTAAAATCATGGTTATACTATTGTATAATATTTTAATTTACTGATTGTGAAATTAAATGCAAAGTACTGCCAATGAAATATTAAAGTGAATAAAACCCCAAACCCCAATGTACAAATATTACTGCCTGGGTACAAAAATAAATTGTGCACCCAATTCGCTAAGAACAAACAAACAAAGATGCTCATCCGGATTTTTGTATGTTCCGATAAATTCCTGTACTTTATCCATAAAAATCAATTCTTTAGTTACAAATTCCTCTAAAGTGGATGCATTTACTGACCATTTCATTATTTCACCAGCTTCTACGAGTGACACACCCATTTGAAGTTCCTGCTGATGAATGATAAAAATGGGATATTTTGAAACATTCTCATCCATTATCACATCAGCAGCCTGAGAGAGTATTTTTTTGTATGGCTGAATTTGTTCCTGAAGCAATAAATATTGATTTGCAGTGGACATAATTTATAATCTGAGTTTTAATTTGGCAACACTTTCAATGTGATGGGTATGCGGAAACATATCTACAGGTTGCACGGATAAAGTTTCATATTTCTCATTCAGCAATGCCAGATCTCGTGCCTGTGTGGCAGGATTACAACTAATGTAAACAATTCTTGGAGCCTCGAGTTCAAGAAGCGTTCTGATTACATCAGCATGCATGCCTACTCTTGGAGGGTCACTGATTACAACATCAGGGCTCCCGTGTGTTTTTACAAAATCATCATTTAAAATAGTACGGACATCTCCGGAATAAAAAGCAGCATTAGTAATACCATTAAACTCCATATTGATTTTGGCATCTTCGATGGCTTCGGGTATTTCTTCAATACCAATGACCTTTTTTACTTTAGATGATATATACAACGCTATACTGCCCAATCCGGTGTAAAGATCATATACATTGTCAGTCTCTTTTAATTCTGCCATATTCCGGGCTATTTCAAACAGTTTTAATGCCTGAGTTGGATTAGTCTGAAAAAATGATTTTGGACCTATTTTATATTTTACATCATTTAATTGCTCAACAATGTAGGGAGCTCCATAACAGGTAATGACATCTCTATCAAAAATGGTATCATTTACTTTAGTGTTTATGACATAACTCAGGGAGGAGAGTTGTGGAAATGAAACTATCAATTGTTCCATAATCCACTGAATTTTTTCCTGATCATCATATCCGAATATCATAATCAGCATCCATTCATTCAAGGTGGTATTCCGCACAATCATATTTCTTAGCAATCCTTGTTGTGCCCTGATATCATAGAATGAAAATTCATGTTTGTGGGCAAATGCTCTGACGAAATTTCTTAATATATTAGAAAAATCATCCTGAAGTAAACACTGTTCGATATCTACAATCTTATCAAATGAGCCCGGTCGGTGAAATCCTAAAGCACCCGGTTTATCAATTATATCACTTCCTGATATTTCTTCTGTAGTAATCCATCTCCTCGACGAAAAACTATACTCCAGTTTATTTCTGTAGGCAAAAATATTTTCACAAGCTACAATTGGCAATACAATATCAGGATTTAACCTGGCAATCCGTTGTATACTATCCTTTACTGTTTGGAACTTGTGGTGTAATTGTGTTTCGTAATCCAGATGTTGCCATTTACATCCTCCGCAAACACCAAAATGACGGCAGGCAGGCTTGACCCTTTTTTGAGAATAACTAATAAATTTTGTAACTATCGCCTGACTCAAAGATTTTTTTTTCCTTATTACCAGTACATCTACCACATCTCCTGGTACCGCACCGTCCACAAAAATTACTTCGCCTTCTGTTGTACGCCCTACTGCTTGTCCTTTATCGGCAATTCCGGTGATAAGTAAATTTTGAACAGGTTTCTTTTTTCGGGCCAAAATGTGCTTTTTATGATCTTTTTCAATTAAAATATTCCTTCATTCGTTCAAAAAAGCCTTTTTCGCCATCACCTGGTTTTGGATTAAAATTGGACATGTTTCTCATTTTTTCGAGAATCTGAGTTTCTTCCGGGGTTAGAATTTTTGGTGTCCATACATTAACATTGATTAACTGATCTCCCTTACCATATTGTTGTAATGAAGGCAGGCCTTTACCCTTCAATCGGAATATTTTTCCTGCCTGGGTTCCTGCCGGTATTTTTACTTTAACTTTTCCGGAAAGTGTAGGTACCTCTACATTGGTTCCTAAAGCTGTGTCAGCAAAATTAAGAAACAAATCATAAATAATATTTACCCCGTCTCGGCTAAACTCTTCATGTGGTTTTTCTTCAATATTAATAAGCAGATCTCCGGAAGTTCCTCCGGCCTGTCCTGCATTTCCTTTGCCTCTCATGGAGAGTTGCATTCCTTCCTGTACTCCGGCAGGGATTTCGATTTCAATCAGTTCTTCATCTGACGTTCGACCTTCTCCCCTGCATGTAGTACACGATGCAGTGATAGTCTTTCCGGAGCCGTTACATTTCGGACAAACTATGGTCGTCTGCATTTGCCCAAGAAAAGTATTTTTAACCTGTCGTACATAACCGGAACCCTGGCAAGTCAGGCAGGTGGTTACACTTTTACTGTCTTTAGCTCCTGATCCATGACAGGTTTTGCAAGTAACCTGTTTTTTGACTTTTATCTTTTTGGTTACCCCGGCTTCAATTTCTTCAAGTGTTAAGGACACCTTTATTCTCAAATTGGTACCTTTTATTCCTGAACGATTACGAGAACCTCCTTGTGAGCCACCAAAAAAACTTTCAAAGGGACTTCCACCTTCTCCAAAGACATCTCCAAAATGGGCGAATATATCTTCCATATTCATTCCACCACCTGAAAATCCGCCACCGCCCATGTTTTCAAGTCCGGCATGCCCGTATCTGTCATATCTGGCTTTTTTATTGCCATCACTTAGGACCTCATATGCCTCAGCTGCTTCTTTAAATTTGTCTTCAGCTTTTTTATCTCCTGGATTTCTGTCCGGATGGTGCTGCATAGCAACCTTCCTGTACGCCTTTTTGATTGTGGTTTCATCGGCATTTTTGTCCACTCCAAGTATTTCGTAATAATCGCGCTTCATTGTATAATCAGCAGATCAGCTCTGCAATGTTTTAAATTGAATTTCTAAAAATATTTACTTTCCTATCACCACTTTGGCGTGCCTGATGATTTTATCATTCAAAAAGTATCCCTTTTCAACAGTATCAATCACCTTACCTTTCATCTCTTCTGATGGGGCAGGGATATCTGTGATGGCTTCATGCAACTCGGGATCAAAATCTAATCCTGTGGACTCCATAGATTTCAAACCTTTGTGTTCCAATAAGGAATATAGCTTATGGTATACTAATTGCACCCCTTCACTTAAAGCTTCAGCTCCACTTTCAGAACTCTTTTTAGCCCTGTCAAAATCATCCAAAACAGGAAGTAAGGACGATAAAGTCTCCTGCGCTGCTGTTTTCATCAGTTCAAATCGTTCTTTAACACTTCTTTTTTTGAAATTGTCAAATTCTGCAAAAAGACGAAGGTATTTGTCTTTAGACTCTTCTAAATCCGTTTTTAAGGATTCAACCTCAAGTTGCAAAGCAAGTTCATTTTCTGAATGTTTATCTCTTTTGGTCTTCTTTGATGAAGTTTCATCTACCTGATTTGACATATATTCTTTTATTTTGTTTATCATCATATAGATTATCAATTATATTGCCAGTACATCATTGTGGTCAAAATGGCAGGATATCGATATGTTTATGCTGTAAAAATGGCATTATTATTTAAAAATCTGCAAATATTTACTTGTCCTGACGTTCATCAAGATAATCGTGTATCTCTGAAATTTTTGGATTTACCATGAGAATCATACCTTCGGGACTAATGAAATATTTAGCAGGTAATTCTTTTACACCATACAGTTTAGCTATTGGACCGGAAAAACGATCAAGTTCAACAAACTGATATTTCCATGCCAACCCATCAATTTGTACTGCCCTTTCCCATTTTCCCTTTTCAGATTCCAGGCCGATGCTAACTATTTCAAAACGTCCGGCAGTCGTAAATGTTTTATCCTTCATGCTTTGATATAGCATCACAAGTTCCGGATTTTCTTTTCGACAAGGACCACACCACGAACCCCAGAAATTAAGAAGCACATAATAGCCCTTAAGTTCGGAAAGTTTGAAAGAATCGCCTGAAATTAAATTCGATGTGAAGTCCTGTGCCTTTTCACCACTTTTATATTTAGGCATTCTGTATACATAATAAATGACATAACCCGTTACAAGTAATACAAGGATAATATTCAGAAACTTATTTAATTTTGACCAGTTCATCGGGATAATTTTAATTATTTTGCCTCTTAAGTAATAGATTTTCAAATAGGAACAATACAAAATCAGAGTATCCGTCCAAATATACTGTTCAACTTTTAATGTAATTATTTATTATTCATTTGCATAGTGGGGGAATAAATGGAACACTATTTATTTTTTACAGGTTCAAAAATGAAAATACTCTTTATGATGTTTGAAAGACCTTCACATAAAAAATATCTGTAAATGGATTTATGCTGTATTTCTTTGGAGAATATTTTTTGCACCGCAAAAATACTTTAATATATATTCATTTTCAGCTCTTCAAAAGTATTATATTTGAAAATTTATAAATATTGGGCTATGTCATACATACATTATGAAAACTTCAGAATAAGAACTTCAGAAATCAATCATAGAAAACAAATTCACCCACATCAACTGATACAACTGATGCAGGAGGCTTCTATGCAACATACGCTTGGCATGAAAGTATCTGTCTGGGATCTGGAATCGAAAAATATTTCATGGGTATTACTCAAAATGGACGTATATTTTTACAGGTATCCATCCTTAGGTGAAATCACTAATGTAAAGACGTTTCCCAGCGGTCTGGACGGGTTCTTTACTTACAGAGATTATTATGTTTATGACGAAAATGGTATTATTTGTGCCACAGCTTCCAGTATGTGGACATTGATGGATACCATAGAACGGAAAATGGTAAAAATACCATCAGAATTTGGTTCATTGGTATATCCATCGGAAGAACTATTACCTAAACCATCCAAAAAACTAATTTCACCGGCTATTACAGAAGAAGTTTCTTTTATTAAAGTAAATTTTCTGCATCTCGACTGGAATGGTCATGTCAATAATGTTCAATTGGTTAAGATGATATTTGAATCATTAGACACAGATTTTCATCAAAACAGAATTCTGAAAACCTTGTCTATCCAATTTAAATCAGAAGCAACCAATGGTCAGGTTTTGTTAATTGGACATGAATATGTATCAAAATCTGAAGTGAGACATGTTATTAAGAATGAAATTTTAAATCGTGATGTGCTATTGGCAATTACTATTTGGGATTAGTTACAACCCGGGAACCAAATTTGAACAGACAACAGAAACCTTTTTCTATATGGTTTTTATATCTTAACAAAATATAATCCGGAAAGTGGGCAAACAACACAAAATAGGAAAATTAGGAGAAGATGTTGCTTGTCAGTTTTTACAGAGTATTGGTTATATTATACTCGAAAGAAACTGGCGATTTAGCAAAGCCGAAGTGGATATTATAGCAAAAGATGGTGAAATTCTGATTTTTGTGGAAGTCAAAGCGAAAACATATACCTTTTATGGGGCCCCGGAGGAAAGTATTTCTGCGTATAAAGAGAACCTGATCATAGACGCTGCCTCCCGGTATATGATCCTTATAAATCATACATGGGAGATCAGATTTGACATTATTTCAATTGTTTTTGACAAAGAAATGAACCCTGCTGTTATTCATTATAAAGATGCGTTTTTCCCATCTATTTGACCGGAGTAACCTTTAAACCTTCTTTTCTTAACAGATGTATTACGCCGTCTTTCCCGGCTAAATGTCCGGCACCAACAGCAAAAAAAGTTTGTTCGTTTCGGGCTGCTTTTATGATCAGGGGTATCCAGTTTTTATTTCTTTGATTCAGTAACTGATCTTCAAAACCGGCTACATCACTTCCTTCTTCAGAGATCATATCCACCATTGCATTGACATTTTGGTTTTTATACATTTTGGTCATTCTTTGTAGTTCATCATTGCCGGTATCAGAGGACTTTATTGCATCCACCAACATTTTGGCCTGAACTTCATAAGGTATCTGATCGAAAAGATTAATTTGATAATCCATAGTTTCTAATCCTCCGGTAGTTTTGCCGGCATTTTTAGCAAGTTCAAGAAACTCCATTTCGTATGATTTAATATTACCGTTTGTAAATCCTGCCGGATCCATGTCCCCATAAGCAAACACAGTCAGGAACATCGGTTTCATTCGCTCCAACATAAAAATGGGCAAACCCATTTGTTTAAAATGATCGCCAATTAAAGTATATTCTTCTTCTGTTACAAGATCTTTTAATGTTTTGCCATCCTTCATCATCACTTTATTCATCATACCCATCATAGCGGATATATCAGTCATTTCATTCATATCTATTTCAAATACTACCTTTTTTGCAGCATCAATGGCACCCATAGTACCTTTTGGCAAAAAATAATCTTTTGCGTCTATAATATGAATGGTTCCATAAACGTACGATGGTTGTTTGATACCGGAACCATTGATTTCCCATAACAGAGCGTTTTCCAATGGGGTATAGGCGAGTTCAGAAACTTTGGTTGTGCTGCAAGCAAAACAACAGGTTAAAATTAATCCTCCAATTAAGAAAGCATATTTTTTAAAATAATTCATTTTATGAAATTGTTATAATATTAATTGTAATTTAATAAAGTCTTTAAGATCGTTGTTTTTTACATTCATAAAGCAAAATACCAGCGGCTACTGACACATTGAGGGAATCAAAATCATTAAAAGAAGGTATCTTTATAACTTCATCTACTAATTCTAACACTTTATAGTGAAGTCCTTTGTCTTCAGCTCCCAGAATAATAGCTAAAGGTTCTTTCATATCAGATTTTTCAGGTTCAATCGAGTCCTTAAGACTTGTAGCCACTACCTTTAATCCGGAACTTTGAAGATTGCTTACCAAAGAGAGTAGACTTGATGTCCTGCAAACTGACAGTTTCAGAATGGCCCCGGCAGAAGTTTTAACGGTGTCTTCATTGATACTACCTGCAAAATTGCCTGAAATAATCAATGCATCCGCTCCAAAATAATACGCCGACCTGGCTATTGCTCCAATATTTCTGACATCAGTCACCCCATCAAGTACTACAACCAAAGGTATTCTCCCCTGATCAAAAGCAGAGGAAATGATATCCTGAAATTCATAATATTTTATTGGCGAAATCATTGCGATGATGCCCTGATGTGCTTTATATTTGCTCAGTTCATTAAGCTTTATTTCAGGCACTTTGGCGAGAGGAACATTGGCAACCTTGCACAGGTTCCTGATTTTAATTTCATATTCTCCCCGTATATTGTTTAATACAAATACTTTTTCAATATCCAAACCTGCATCAAAAGCTTCGATCACTGCATTACGTCCGTAGATCAGGTCTGTCATAAAAAAAGAATATTAATAATATACAAAGATGGAAATAAATCGATAATTCGTCGTTAAGAATACAATTTTATAGAAAACATAGTATTTAAGCCATTGTTTATTTAAATTTACGACCGATTTCAAAAAACAAGTGTTTTGTCATTGAAACAATAGCTATCAATTACTTTTTATTAACTAAATTTATCATCCATGTATCGGAATCATTTATTTCTTTTTTCAATATTGATATTGCACTCAAATTTGGTATTCAGCCAGGATCTGACCAAACTGAATATAGCTTTAAAACATATAGAGCAGAATGCAAAAAATTGGAATATTCTTCCCGCTGATATTGAAAATTTGCAAATCAGCTCAGAAGTTACTTCAAATAAGGGTATCACGTATTTGTATCTAAATCAGACTTATGAAAACACACCTATTAGAAATGCAATAGCAACCATCGTTATTTCCAAAGATGGCCGGGTTGTTTCAGATGCGCATAATTTTGTACAGAACGTTAGTTCCAAAATCAATACAAACTCTTCCCGCATCACTCCCCAAACTGCTATTTTGAAAAGTGCGGAACATTTGGGGATTTCTTTAAAAACTCAACCTGAAATGAAAGCCCGGACTGATCAGGGTAAGTTAACACTTGAAATGCCGGAGTTTGTAAAGTCGGAGATAACCGCTCAACTTAAATATGATCTATTGGATAATAAATTAATCCTGGTATGGAATCTTAGTCTTGACATGAAGAAAAGTGCTGATTATTGGGATATGAATATAGATGCCCTTACAGGTGGTTTTGTTTCCAAGCACAATTTTACTACATATTGTCAGCATCATAAAGATGCTTATGCAAGACATGATCATTGTGCCATAAACTCATTTAAAAAAATTAATAAGCAGATTCAGAGTGTTTCTGAGGTACTTGCTAACAGGACAGCGGCTACATATAATGTTTTTGCCCTGCCTGCAGAAAGCCCAAATCACGGTGTAAGAAATACGGTTTCGGATGATCAGTTTCCAGCCGTTTCTCCTTTTGGATGGCATGATACAGACGCCATTGAAGGTCCTGAATTTACATACACAAGGGGAAATAATGTATATGCATATCAGGATAAAGATGATGATGATGAGTCTGATAGTACGGATACAGAAGGAGGCGCAGGATTAAATTTTGATTTCCCTATAGATCTGGACAACGATCCCAGACAAACTGCTGATGCATCTGTTACCAATTTGTTTTATATGGTAAATATGATACATGATGTGACAGCAACTTTAGGGTTTTCTGAAGAATTCGGAAATTTTCAACAAAGAAACTATTCAGGCAAAGCCGGTGATGGTGAAGGAGATTATGTACTTGCTCAGGCCTTTGATGGCATTACCCTTCATGAAGCAGGTGAAGACATCGTAAATGGCAACCCAACAAAAATTAACAACGCCAATTTCTCTACGCCAAATGATGGATTTAACGGGCGAATGCAGATGTTTTTTTGGGATAATGAGGGAGGCGCTATATCTATTGATGCTCCCGAATCTATTAAGGGATTCATCCCCGAGTACGGAACCGGCCAGTTTGGGGCAGTAATTCCTGCCAATAATGAAACACCTATCAAGGGAAATGTTGCATTGGCCAGAGATGGCTCTACCAACCCTACGGCTGGCTGTAATTCATTAGTCAATGGCAGTGAAGTTTCCGGGAAAATAGCCTTAATTAACAGAGGCCTATGTGATTTCAGTAACAAAGTATATCGGGCACAACAAGCCGGAGCCATCGCAGCCATCATATGTAATATTGTAGGAGTAAGCGGAGGAAACGGCGAAGAATTAATTGGTATGGCAAGTGGATTGAATGGTGGTTTGGTAACTATTCCATCTATCTTTTTGAAAAAATCAGATTGTGATAAAATTCGTTTAGTGATTTCTAATGGAGGAGTCGTCACCATGACCTTTCAGGAAAGAGAAAGAGTTGGTGCTGAATATCTGGATGGAGCATTGGATAATGGTATAATAGCTCACGAATTTGGACACGGTATTTCAAACCGTCTTACCGGTGGCCGGCTTTCTTCCTCATGTCTCACCAACGACGAACAGATGGGTGAAGGATGGAGTGATTTTTTTGCGCTGATCATGACCCATGAGCCAGGTGATCAAGGGTCTGACTCAAGAGGAATAGGCACTTTTGCAGCTGCACAACAGATCACCGGTAGTGGCATAAGGAGATATCCTTATTCTACTGATATGAATAATAATCCACAAACCTTTGACCATATTAAAGGTACGACATCTCCTCATGCTTTAGGGGAAGTCTGGACTGATGTGTTATGGGATATGTACTGGGCTTTTATTGACCGTTATGGTTATGACCCGGATTGGAATAATGAAGAATCAGGTAATTATAAAGCAGCTTTTCTGGTCATAGAAGGAATGAAAATGCAACCGTGCAATCCTGGATTTATTCAAGGCAGAGACGCTATAATTAAAGCAGATAAAGTACATCACAATGATGAAAATAAATGTCTGATCTGGAGTGTTTTCTCCAGAAGAGGGTTGGGATATTTTGCAGACGGTGGTAGTAAAGATGACAGGAATGATGGCACAGAAAATTTTGAGTCATTACCCACGTGTATTGAAAAGTTGAAAATCAGTAAAACATCAACTACATCAGTCAATGCGGGTGATGTAATAGATGTGGAAATTAAAACCATAAATCATATACCATCTAGACAATCCAATGTAATCATTACTGATGAATTGCCGAATGGCCTTACTTATGTGACAGGTTCCGGAAATATACAGCCTGTTATAAACGGCAACCTACTCACTTTTGAATTAGGAGACATGGAGTATGAATCTGCGGTGAATATTACATATAAAGCCAAAACAAGTACAAACAATAAATCAGTACGTCTGGAATATGACAATTTTGATGGTGATATTACCTGGGATATTCAGAAAAATGAAGGAAGTGAAGACTGGCTTCCGAATTATGACAAATACAGGAGTCCTGAGACATCATGGTATATCATAAATGTACCTGCTGAAGTCGATGCGCTGTTAATTTCAACACCATTCGAAATCTCAGGAACTAATCCTGTAATGAGAATCTGGCACCAATACAATACTCAGATTGGAAGCGATGGAGGTTTTATAGAAATTTCAACTGATAATGGGCCGTTCGAAATTATTAAATCAGATAAGTTCATCAGAAACAGTTACAATAGCCCGATAGCTTATGGAACGCTTGCCATTCCGGCTTTGGAAGGATTTAGTGGTAATTCGGGTGCAGAATGGATTGATTCTTATATAGATTTATCAGAATATACAGGGAAGACCATAGTCTTCAGGTTCAGATATGCAAGTGATGCTACATTGGCGGCTACTGGTGAATTTACAGGTTGGTATATTGATGATTTTGAAATTTTGGATATTTACAAATATGTGTCCCAGGCTTGTATTGCTACTGAAGGAGGACAGGGAGAAAAAGAATGTACCGACGGCATAGAAACTTTTGTAAACAGCGAAGGTACAGTCAGTGCCGACAATCCGGATCCTGATTATTTTGCAGTATTACTTACACCAAACCCTGCAAATGATTATGTCGTCATCAATGCTACATCTCCAACGAAAGTGAATGCCAATGTGGATGTAACCAATATTGATGGTAAAGTTGTTTACAAGGGTAAAATGAATATTGATGATAATGAAAGCAGCATGATAATCAATACAGCCGGACTTCCTGGTGGGGTATATTTTGTAAAAATACAATCAGGGGTATATTTCAACACCCAAAAATTAATCATTAGATAGTAAAAGCTATATTATTTGTAAAAAGGGAGGTTAAATAAAAAATAATCCTCCCTTTTTATTTTTATTAATTCTTTATATATTAAATTTTCTCATTCTATTTGATGAAATTTGTCCCTTCTTAGAGCAGACTAACCATCATTCAAATGATATACTTTTTTCATTCAGAAGGGGACATTATCTATGCAGTCCACTCAGACATTCACTTAACTTCTGAAAATATAAATAAATTAAAATGGTTATTTGGTGATGCTGATTTCACGGATAAGTCAGAAATCAATGCTCCGTATATTGGACCCAGGACTGCCATGGTCACTCCGTGGAGTACCAATGCAGTGGAGATTACACGGAATATGGGTATTTTCGGGATTGAAAGAATAGAAAAATTTGTTGCCCTTACAAAAGATAACACCTCTTTTGACCCTATGTTATCTCAAAAATACGAACACCTCGATCAATTGATTTTCCAGCACAAATTAAAACCCGAAGATATCAGGGAGATTGGAAACATTAGTCAATACAACGAAGAGGAAGGATTGGCCCTGAGTGTTGAAGAGATTGATTATCTCGAACAACTGTCTTTGCGTCTTCAAAGAAAGTTGACAGACTCAGAAGTATTCGGCTTCTCTCAGGTTAATTCAGAACACTGCCGCCACAAAATATTTAACGGGCAATATATTATTGATGGTAAAGTAAAATCCAAAACTTTATTTGCGCTAATAAAAAGTACTTCTCAGGCAAACCCAAATGATATAGTTTCTGCATATAAAGACAATGTAGCTTTTGTCAAAGGACCGCAAGTGGTTCAATTTGCTCCTGAACGCGGAGATGTGCCTACTTTTTATATTAGAAAATTATTTAATTCGGTACTTTCTCTTAAAGCAGAGACACATAATTTTCCTACTACTGTTGAACCATTTAATGGAGCAGCCACCGGATCCGGAGGGGAGATTCGTGACAGACTTGCAGGAGGCCAGGGGTCTTTGCCCCTTGCAGGTACCGCTGTGTACATGACTTCATATTCCAGAGTTGAACCAAACAGGGCATTTGAGGATAAAGTGTCACCCAGAAGCTGGTTATATCAAACTCCGGTAGATATTCTGATCAAAGCATCAAATGGCGCATCTGATTTTGGCAATAAATTTGGTCAGCCACTAATAGCCGGATCTGTATTGACATTTGAATATGAAGAAAATGAAAGAATACTGGGTTATGATAAGGTCATCATGCTGGCAGGAGGTGTGGGTTACGGAAAAATAGACCAGTCAAAAAAATTGAGTCCGGCAAAAGGAGATCAAATCGTTTTACTTGGAGGTGAAAACTACCGGATTGGTATGGGAGGGGCGGCGGTTTCTTCCGCAGACACAGGAGCGTTTGGGTCTGGCATTGAATTAAATGCTATTCAAAGGTCTAATCCGGAGATGCAAAAAAGGGTTGCAAATGCCATAAGGGCACTTATTGAAAACGATCAAAACCCAATTATTTCTATTCATGATCACGGTGCAGGTGGCCATTTGAATTGTTTTTCAGAACTGGTAGAAGAGTCGGGTGGAATCATAAATCTGGATGCCTTGCCCATTGGCGATCCTACGCTGTCCTACAAGGAGATTATAGGAAATGAATCTCAGGAACGTATGGGTTTGCTTGTCAGGAAGGATGATTTAGATCTTGTGAATTCCATTGCTGACAGAGAGTGTGCCCCCATATTTACAGTTGGTAAAATAACCGGAGATCATCGGTTTGTATTCCATTCTGAAAAATCAGATGCTCGCCCTATAGATTTAGACCTGAGTGATTTGTTTGGCAGTAGCCCGACATTTAAAATCACAGACCGTACAATTCTTTATAAATATAAAGAAATCGATTATGATATCAATAAATTTTATATTTATCTCGAAGCGTTATTCCAGCTTGAAGCTGTAGCGTGCAAAGATTGGTTGACCAATAAAGTTGACCGGTGTGTAGGCGGACGTGTTGCCAAACAACAATGTACCGGACCTCTTCAGCTTCCATTAAATAATTGTGGTGTAATGGCACTGGATTATGAAAGTAACCACGGTATTGCCACATCAATCGGGCATTCACCGATAAGCGGCTTAATAGATCCTGTTGCAGGCAGCCGCAACAGCATTGCTGAAGCACTCAGCAATATCTTATGGGCGCCACTTAAAGATGGCATTAAGAGCATTTCCCTTTCTGCAAACTGGATGTGGCCATGCAAAAACCCGGGAGAAGATGCCAGATTATATGCCGCAGTAGAGGCTTGCGCTACTTTTGCTATTGAATTGGGTATCAACATTCCAACAGGAAAAGATTCGTTGTCCATGAAGCAAAAATATGCTGATAAAGAAGTCATTGCTCCCGGTACAGTAATTATTTCGGCAGCGGGACATTGTGATGATATCACCAGGATAATCGAGCCGATTTTACATAAAGACGGGGGAAGTATTTTTTATATTAACATGTCAGGTGCCAGCCATGAGCTGGGAGGTTCATCATTTGCCCAGATAGTCAATAAAATAGGTCAAAAATGCCCTGATGTTACATCTGCGAACCAATTTAAAAAGACTTTTAACCTGTTGCAAAACCTGATTAAAGATAATGTGCTGTTAGCAGGACATGATATAGGCAGTGGAGGTTTAATTTCCACTTTACTGGAAATGTGTTTTGCACAATCAGACACAGGGGCAGTTATTGACCTTACGGCTATAGGTGAGTCTGATAGTGTAAAATTACTTTTTTCAGAAAATGTAGGTGTTGTTTTTCAGTTGGACAGGAGCAAAGAAGCATCTGCTATAGCATTGTTCAATAGTAACCAAATTTCAGTTTATAAGATAGGAGAAGCTCGGGAAAGCCATCATGTTCAAATTAAAAATTATACAGATAATTACACATTCGAAATTGGTAAATGGAGAGACATATGGTATAAAACTTCTTATCTTTTAGACATCAGACAGAGTGGTGTTGGAAAAGCAACAGAGCGATTTGAAAATTATAAAAATCAACCACTTCATTTTTCATTGCCATCGCAATTCACCGGCAAGATTCCATACTTTCAGCTTTCAAAACCAAAACCAAAAGCAGCCGTAATCAGAGAGAAAGGAAGTAATTCGGAAAGAGAACTTGCCAATGCTTTGTATCTCGCAGG
>JACMLK010000330.1 GCA_014379665.1 Saprospiraceae bacterium
ACCCTGGAGAATAAATTGAATGTTTGGGAAATTGCAGTCCCTACAGCAATGATAGGATATGGCTTTTTATCAATCCATAATAAAGGATTGCAACATTTTAACGAAGTTGTGAGGGACGAGTTGAAGGGAAAAAGTCACATAGGATTGGATGATTATCTGATATATGGTCCATTAACAACGGATTTGATCCTGACCATAGGAGGTTACGATTCCAAGCATAGTTATATCGAAAAAACAGGGCTCTATTTTGTCTCTACAGCTTTAAATAGTGCTTTGGTTTATCCTGTCAAATACTTTGCAAAAGAAGAAAGACCGGACAGTTCAGATTATAATTCATTCCCCTCCGGGCATACTTCCAATGCCTTTGTTGGAGCTGAATTTTTTTGGCAGGAATACAAACACCGTTCAAAGTGGTTGGCGATGACAGGTTATATCGGGGCCGCTGCAACAGGTTTTCTGCGTATTCATAATAATAAACACTGGCTCAGTGATATTGTAGCCGGGGCGGGGTTTGGAATTTTATCTACTAAATTAGTTTATTTATTGTACTCTAAATTCCGAAAGACAAATAAAATTAAGGATACCACCACCATTATAGTTCCATTAATAAAAAGCCCTTACATTGGTATCTCCTTAGTACACAGGCTTAATTGAGCAAACATTTTTGCAATAAAACAATGCAATTATCTAATATTGTGGTGAGATGTCATAATTTTGGAGATACTATTTAATTTTTTATTCAGATGATTAAAGTTTTGTTTTTCCTGGGTATTTTAATAACAATAAAGGATATGGAAGTGCAAAAAAAAATATTATTCTTCGGAGATTCAATAACTGAAGGCGGAGTATCTGAAGGTGGGTTTATTTCTAAAATGAAACAAAAACTTGCCGATAAAAATCTTCAGGGAAAATATGAATTGTCTGGCTCCGGGATAAGTGGTAACAAAGTGTATGATTTGTTTTTCAGACTCGAGAAGGATGTCATTTCTAAAAATCCCGACGTGGTTGTCATATGGATTGGTGTCAATGATGTCTGGCACAAAAGTACGCACGGAACCGGGACTGATCTGGATAAATTTGAACTTATGTATGTTGGAATCATTCAAAGGCTTCAGGAAAAAGGTATCAGGGTCTTCTGTTGTACTCCAGCATGTATAGGAGAAAAGACAGATCATTCCAATCCTCAGGATGGAGATCTTAATGAATATTCGAAAACAATAAGGAAAATGGCATTGGAACATAATACAGCTTTGATTGATATAAGAAGTGCTTTTTTAAATTACAATCTGCATCACAATGTGGATAATCAATATCAAGGTATATTAACCAGTGATGGTGTTCACCTCAATGATGTGGGTTCTAAATTGGTCTCGGAGCTGATGTGGGATGCCATAATAAAGAATTGATTTTATTTTTTGGAAAGAAATGATCCTATGGCAAACCAATATTCAGGAAAATCAAAAGATTGCAGACAGGTAGCGTTTACATTACTGTAATTCTTTTATTTTGTATCTTT
Source organism: Saprospiraceae bacterium (assembly GCA_014379665.1). Taxonomy (GTDB): domain Bacteria; phylum Bacteroidota; class Bacteroidia; order Chitinophagales; family Saprospiraceae; genus OLB9. The sequence goes on from JACMLK010000330.1 coordinate 1,517, forward strand.
GTGAAATTTAAAACTCAATAAATCAGGTAAATGAAATTATTAAGTCAATGTTTCTTTTTATGTTTTATTTTAGTATCATCACCTTTGTGGGGAAATGATTATTATGAAGGCTATCTCATTAAAAAATCCGGTGAAAGGATGGATGGAATGATAGAAATGTTTTATGGTGATGATAAAAACATTAATTTTAAAGACAATGAAGATGGCGATAAAACTAAGTTTAAATCAATTGATCTTATTGAGATTGGACTATATTTTCCCGAAAATTCAGACACCATTGTTTATAAAAGATATATCCCTGCTTCCTATACCTGGGGCAAGAAACCCAGGATTGAAAAGTATGAAATCTGGGCGTTTCAAATTTATAATTCAGACCAGGTGCAAGGATATTATAGTCCTCTTGTTCAGGTTATGCACAGTAGAGGTTCAATTAGAAGCTGGCAAATGTTTTTAGGTTTTGTAAAAGTCAAGGGTCAGGACTATATCCTTAAAGTTGTTGAACAGGACGAAGGTTATCTGGATCCATTCAACGTTTATGATAAAGAAATGCGAAAATCTTTTTCTAACGCCATCAAAGATATATGTCCTGATATGGTAATTAAAATTAAAGAAAGAAAATATAAAAGAGAAGAATTCTTAACCATGCTTTCCGATTATTCTGAAACTTGCAAATAGATAAAGCAGATAATCCAATCATTTTATATTTTGACTCAACGTCATTTATATCATTAGTTCGATTTAAAGAATTGATTTTTATTTTTTGGAAAGAAAAGATTCTATAGCAAACCAATATTCTGAAAAATCAGAAAGATTGTGATGATTTCCATGTTTTATATGAATCATTTTAACCCTTTCACGACCTAGAGAAAGAAAAAGTTTTTTGCCCTGCTCATTCGGGATAACCCTGTCGTCAGTTCCGTGAAGGATCAAAACGGGAAATAAATTCCCCGCTAAATATTTATTGGTTGGAAAACAAATTTTGTTTTGATGCCATCTGTAAGGGTAATAATAGTAGGTGATTAAATCTTCCATGCTGTAGTACGGAGTCTCCAGAATCAATTTGTAAGGGGCATGAATTGAAGCCAGATATGCCGCCACTCCGGACCCTAAAGAGCGACCATAAAAAATCCAATTCTGATAAGCATACTTTTTGTTTAAATGTTCAAAAATAACTTTGGCATCTTTTAACATTCCTGATTCAGATGGTGTACCGGTACTTTTACCATAACCACGGTAATCTATCACAAACACATCGTATCCGTAATCTCCAAGTTCCGATGCTATACCGCCCCATCTCTGCAGATTATCCTTGTTGCCATGAAAATACAGGATTGCTCCTTTGGGGTTTGCAGTTTTGAATCGGACAAAATTGATGTTGACGTCCGGTTCAGTTTGTACATTAAACTCTTCAAACTGCTTTTCGAAATTGAAAATATGGGATGGGGCCAGTTTTATGGGTCTGAAAATAATGTTTTCAATGATCTTATTGCCAAAGAACACCAGAATAAGGGCAATTATAATGCAAGCTGAGCCACCTATTTTAATTGCTTTAAGCATCTTATTTATTTTCTATCCTTTTTTCTCACAAACGTCAGACTGCTTTTTTCTTTATCAAATTCGATCTTTTTGATGGTAAATATCTGGCTCAGGATTTCGTGATACGACTCAAAGTTGTGAAGATTATTATGCCCGCCTGAAATCACAGGATGAAGTCTGGTTTTAGCCGGATTTATTATTGATAGTTTGATGCTTGACGAGAAAGGAATCAACCGATCACTGGTACCATGAATGATGTGAATAGGACATTTCACATATTTGATCCATTTATAGGTGGGTATCGGGAATTTAAGAAGAATCGACATGGGCATAAAAGGCATATACCTGCCTGTGGTTTTGCTCATGCTGTAGTAGGGAGCATCAAGGATCAGCATACCCGGATTATTGGCTGATGCCAATTTAGTGGCAAATCCTGAACCCATCGACCTGCCATATAGCACGATGTATTTTTCATCTACTTTTTCTTTGATCTTGTCATAGACTAATTGAAGGTCTTTTTTGATCTCTTCCTGCGTGCGGATTCCTGTACTTTTGCCAAAACCCCTGTAATCTATCATGATGACATCATAGTTGTACCTGACAAAATCGATGGCAAACTTTCCCCAACCCTTGATACTACGGCTGTTACCTTTGAGATAGAATACCACACCGACCGGATTTTCAGCTTTGAAGCGCATTCCTGAGAGTGTGACTCCTGGTTTTACATTTATGAGATATTCCTGAAACTCCAGATTTTCATAATCAAACTGAAATTCCTTACTTAGTTTCTCAGGCCTGAAGAGGATCACATCCTGCAGGAAATACACCAATAAACTGATCACCAGGTATGCTCCTGATATATATAGTATCAATGAGAGCCAGTGGCCACTCAACCATTGATATACATCATTCATCTGATGATTTCGTTTGCATTAAACAAATATATAAGATTTATCTGATCTTGTTGCAATTATATTACTTCACTACCACCTTATGCACTTCTGTTAGCTTTCTCTGAATATCCTGTAATTTATCCTCAAGCATATTATTGAACGTATATCGGGAATCCGAAAAACTCAGATGTGCGTAATATTGCCAGACTTCGGCGATATCAGCATAGGTGATCTGATAAGGCAGGTAAGCTTCATTATCAGAAATAAGCATGAGTTTGTTGGTTGTTATATCGTTTTTTACTCTTTTATACACGACACCATCTCCTTTGCTTATGATGACATAGGTCTTTCCGGCTTTTATATCTTTCAGACTTTCTATATAGGCGCAGATAATGATGCTTCCGGACTCCATGGGTAACATGGAATCACCGTGTATCTCAAAACCCCGATATGTACCTTGAGGTATATTGGGGAAGGCTATTTTGGGTAGGTCCCGTATATATTCGGGATCGGCAAATGACTCGAGATAGCCGGCCTCGGCTTTTGTTTCTACCAGCTCGATATTGCTGTTGTTGTCCCCATCGACAGAAATGGCGAGGACACGAAGCTCACGGTTTCGGATTATCTCCAAATCGCCATGACTGAGATTGGAACGGATCAAATCGTCGATCTTTACATCAAAGATATCAGACAACCTGATCAGGACATCGATGCTCACCTGTGTATGACCACGTTCGTAATCGCTGAGGGAAGAGCGTGGTACCGCGAGTTTTTCGGAGAGTTCCTGTTGGGAGAGTTTGTGTTTGTTGCGGAGGTATTTGATGTTATTTCCTATCATGTGTATTATGTGTTGGTTTGATTTTGTATGCTGTCTCTCTATAATTATCCTGACTATTTTTTGCAAATATACATCAATATTTCAAAATGTCGTATATTGCGTCATAATTTAGACGTATATATCGGCAGTGTAATGACGAACAACCGAATGAGGAACACTTGAGCAACCGAATGACGAACACTTGAACAACCGAATGACGAACAACCGAATGACGAACAACCGAATGATGAACACTTGAGCAACCGAATGACGAACACTTGAACAACCGAATGACGAACAACCGAATGACGAACGATGAACACTTGAACACTTGAACAAAAAAATTGGACAATGGAACAAAAAGGGAGATTTGACAATACTGCTTTAATAACAAGGTTTAAAAAATGGTGCTATAATTGTCTGAATATAGTGAAGTCTTTGGAAAATAGTAATGAAAATAGAGTAATAATTAACCAGTTAATCAGGTCTTCCACTGGCTCTTACATGAATTACAGATCCGTAAACAGAGCGAAATCAAAAGCTGATATGATACACAAACTTAAAATCGTGGAAGAAGAGACCGACGAATCAATCGGTTGGCTAGAAATCATTCAGGATAGAAGCAATTTGCATACATCTGATCTGCAAAAAGAAGCTGATGAACTTCTGAGAATAGTGGTATCATCAATTGCTACACTTAGGAGAAACACTTAGGAGAAACACTTGAGTGACGAACACTTGAACAACGAACAACCGAACACTGGAGTGACGAAGGGTTCAGGCAAGTGTTCAGATCATTCGGGTGTTCAAATCATTCAGATCATTAAAATCATTCGGGTGTTCAAATCATTCAAATCATTCAAATCATTCGGGTGTTCAAATCATTCAGATCATTAAAATCATAACATCATGTACGATCGCGCCATCCTCCACATGGATCTCGACTCCTTCTTCGTATCGGTCGAGTGTCTCAAAAACAGCAGCCTTCTCGGCCAGCCGTTGCTCATAGGTGGCACGAGCAATCGTGGTGTCGTTGCATCCTGCAGTTATGAGGCGCGCCGCTTTGGTGTACACTCCGCTATGCCTATGAAGATGGCGCTTCGCCTCTGCCCGCAGGCCATCATACTTCGTGGTGATATGGATAGTTACTCTAAGTACAGCGGTATAGTCACCGACATCGTAGCAGAAGAAGCGCCTGTATACGAGAAGGCATCTATTGACGAGTTTTATCTCGATCTCTCAGGTATGGACAGACATTTCGGTTGCTACAAATGGGCAGGGGAACTAAGACAGAAGGTCATCAGTGAGTCAGGTCTGCCCATCTCCTTTGGTCTCTCCATCAATAAAATGGTCTCCAAAGTAGGCACCGGCGAAGCCAAACCCAATGGCACCAAACATATACCCAACGGTACCGAAAAGTTGTTTCTGGCCCCGCTACCCGTCGGCAAGATACCCGGTGTAGGTCAGGAAACACACAAAAAACTAAACTTCATGGGTGTGCGCAACATCGATACACTGAGCCGGATACCCATCAGACTACTCGAGCGCGAATTCGGCAAGCCGGGACGTACCCTCTGGGAGCGCGCCAATGCCATCGACCCTACACCCATCGTACCGTATCATGAGCAAAAATCTATGTCCAAAGAGCGCACTTTTATGGAAGATACACTCGATGTGATGATGATGAAACATCTCCTGCTTGACATGGCAGACAAGCTATCCTTCGAGCTGCGCGCCTCCGGCAAACTCGCATCTACCATCACCGTCAAGATCCGATACGCCGATTTCAATACCTACACCAAACAAAAAAACATCTCCTACACGGCCAATGATCGTATCCTCGGTCAGCACGTACTCGACCTTTTCGACAAAGTATATGAGCGTCGCCAACTCATCCGTCTCATCGGAGTGAAGTATAGTGGTCTCGTACAAGGCAGTTATCAGATCAATCTCTTCGATGATACGATGGAGCATATAAACCTTATGCAGCAAATGGACAGGATAAGAAGACGATTCGGTGCAGATGCAATTATGCGTGCAAGCGGCCTGGTGAAGGCGAAGGTGTTAACGGATCAGCTGCCGGTGGATGGCGGGTGATCAAATTCATATGTGTCTTTTGATTGTAAAGTAAATTTAAAAAGCCACCATAAACTTCCATCTATGGTGGCTTTTAAAACTAAATAATTAATGCACTTACTTCTTATCCGGCCATCGACCGGGCGTATAGGGTGCTTTGTTTCTGTTCAGCGACACCTCTATTTCCGTAACTTTTGTATCCAGCTCTTTGAGCATCGGAAATAATACATCATACTGTTTTTCAGCGATGGAAAATGAGGTCATCAGCGTTTCAGGGATATCAGATGTCGTATTCCAAACACTATATATGATCCCGTAAACACGGTCATTGACCGATGGTATGGTTTCGAATTCACGGCTTGATCGGGTATTGTCACCAAAAAGTTTTAGTTTTAAAGGTATCAGTGCTTTTGTAACACCATGCGTTTTTGACAGCAGGTCTGAAGCGGGTGCGGGCATATCCAAAATGGCAAGTTCTGCATTTTTAACTCTTTCTTCGATCCGGCTCAATATGTCATTGGTTGCACTAAGCATCTTGCTCATATCGCTGACTTTTTGATAAAATGATACATTGGCCATTAGATTTTTGGCCGGAAGACTTGCCTGATTTAACAATTTTGCCTGAAACGAAACCGGACCTGCCAATGATGTCAATATACCATCCTGATACCTGGACAGACTCACCTGATAAGTGCCCGGCATCACTAAGTGACCCTGAGGTGCGGATCCAAACAACTGATCCGGAGCCGGCGTATATCTGTTATTGACAGGATCCGACGGCGCATACCTGAAGTCCCAGGACGTTCTGTGCAACCCTTTACTGGCAGGAGCCTTAATATGTCTTACTATATTTCCAGCTGCATCAGTGATCGTAAAAAGTAGAAATGGATCTGTCTGATTATCTTCGAGCCTGAGACTGTCTAAGGATGGATAATAGACCTTTTCCTTTTTTTCGATTGAAGTTTTTTCTTTATCTTTTCTGATATCCTTTAACTTTTTGATTTCATCTTTGAGATACCACGTAAAGACTGCACCCATCTCAGGATTAGGGGTACTAAAATAACCACTACCCAAATGTCCTTTATCTCTCAATCCAAGAGGGTATCTTGGTACGTACATGAGTGCATCTTTTACAGGGCAGATTAAGGCTTCTTTAGCTAGATCTTCTTTTTTGATATACCGGAGAGGGGTATAATCATCGAGAATATAGAATCCCCGGCCGAAAGTACCTAATACAAGATCATTTTCGCGTCTTTGGATCTCAATATCTCTAACTGCTATAGTTGGCAAACCGGACTTGAGTTGAAGCCAGTTGCTACCGCCATTGGATGTAAAAAAACAGCCAAACTCCGTACCGGCAAAAAGCAGGTCTTTTTCCACATGGTCCTCGGCAATAGTGTAAACACTACCTCTTTCCGGTAAATCTGATGCAATGCTCTTCCAGGTTTTTCCTTTATCCGTAGTTTTTAATAAATAAGGTTTAAAATCTCCATATCTGTGATGATTGAAACATACAAAGGCAGTATTTTTATCATGAATTGATGCAATGATCTGATGCACATAACTCATCTCCGGTACACCCGGCAAATTATCCATCTTAATCCAGTTTTTTCCTCCATCTGTAGTAAGTTGGATTAGTCCGTCATCTGTGCCGACCCAAATCATGTTTTCATCCAGTGGTGACTCAGCGATGGAAGTAGTCTGGCCAAAAATATCTGTACTGCCATTTTTGGCTATGGCATCCACAGACCAGACTTTGCCCATGATTTCCAATTTATTCCGGTCTATCTGTCGGGATAAGTCCGGGCTGATAACTTTCCAGCTGTTGCCCTGGTCATCCGTTCTAAAGACTTTATTGGCACCAAAATACAATCTGTTATTATCAAATTTGCTGATCAATAATGGTGCATCCCAGTTCCATCTGTGTGCTTCATCATTTTCACCTTCGATCGGTTTGATAGGTAGATATTCTCCGCTTTTGCGGTCAAATCGTACCAGACCACCGTATTGACTCTGCGCATAAATGATATTGGGGTTACTTTGGTCAACTTGTGTTTCGAAGCCATCTCCAAGAGAAGTTATATACCAGTCGGCATTGGTAATGCCATTGACAGAAGTAGTTCGACTGGGTCCACCGAGGCTAAGATTATCCTGCGTTCCTCCATGCACACTGTAAAAAGGGGATTCATTGTCTGTACTTACTTTATAAAACTGTGTGACCGGCAAATTATCCTTATAGTCATACGATTTGGCGTGGTCAAAAGTCTCATAAATACCGCCGTCACAGCCTACAATGAAGTGATTCGGATCTCTTGGGTCTACCCAAATGGCATGATTATCAATGTGCTTATTGATTTCACCCAGATTGGAGACAGTCTTACCCCCATCAGTGCTTACTTTATAATAAGTGTCAGTGATATATATTTTGTCCGCATTGTGCGGATCACATGTCACTTCCTGATAATAATTTCCGGAGGTGAAAGTGCCGCTTCGTTTTTCCCAACTTGCCCCTCTGTTAATAGTTCGATAAATACCACCTTTAGCATCTTTTGCTTCCACCACAGCATAAAGCATATCTGGATTTACCGGGCTGATGTCCAGCGCAATTCTTCCGATGTCACCGCCCGGAAGACCGCCTTCCATTTTGTTCCATGTTGCTCCTGCATCAGATGATTTATATAATGCTGATTCCGGACCTCCGCCAATATAGGTATATACTTTTCGCATTCGTTGGTGAAAAGCCGCATAAAGTATCCTGTTATTTCCCGGATCCATGACAAGATCGTTGCAACCTGTGAACGGACTTACCGATTTGACACAATTCCATGTGGCACCGCCATCTGTTGATTTATATACGCCACGATCTCCCCCTTCACCCCATACAGGACCATAAGCACCTACATAAATTACATCCGGATCTTTTGGATCAACGATAATTTGTGAGATGTGTTCGGAGTTTTTTAATCCCATATTTTTCCAACTGGCCCCTCCATCAGACGATTTGTACACACCATCGCCATAGGCAACCGAACGTTGGTTATTGTTTTCACCTGTACCGACCCACACTGTGCTTGCATTATTGGGATCAAGGGATACGCAACCTATCGAGTACGAGCCCTGACCATCGAAAATAGGTTGATAATTCACCCCGCGATTGGTGGTTTTCCAGACTCCGCCGGAGGCAGATGCAACATAATATTCACTATGATTTTTTGGATTTACAGCGAAGTCTGAGACCCGACCTGAAGTTACAGCCGGTCCGATAGAACGAAAGGTAAGTGCCGAAAATGTAGCTGAACTATAGGGATCATCTTTCTTTTCAGGTACTTTTTCAACTGCCTTGTCTGTCTTTTTATTTGATTTCTTTTGAGCGTTTAAAGGTAGCAATCCCATTATAAGGACCACAATAGTGAGGTTTATTAGTGTTTTGGTTAACATATGAATTGTTTTAATAAGCAATAGGGTTGTGAAGGTAATATTTATCTGTGATAAGTAAATTACATTTGTCTAAAATGGCTGAAATTCTGATCTGGTTCTGTGCCAATTTGGTAAATAATAAAAATGTCGCATAGGTATAAAATTTGTAAAATGGCATGATTATAATATCGAATTCAGCTTTCTTTTCTGGGAAACAAATATAAATAATCAAGAAAATATAGTACTCTTATTGAAAAACTATTTTCCTGAACGGCATCAAATAAACCTCCTAAATTGCTGAAATAATTGCGATCATATTTTTTATCATTATGGTATATCTGATTTTTCCAAACTATCACAATATCACTACCGGGGGCGAATCTCCAATTATATTGCATGTCAATATTAAATATATTTACATTCCGGTCAAAAATTTTATCACCGGCATCATTTTGACCGTTAAAATTTATTTTATCCACATTTCCTTCCGTGGTTAGCAATCCAAAAGACTGGTAACTTACTTTGTCCCAATAATGTCTGATGCGCATATTTATATTCATGACACTATTAAAAGTAAATTTTGCAGTAATGGAATTTTCAATAATAAGGCGATCCCTTACTCCCATCAATATATCATCATCACTGACTCCAACAATTGGTTTTCCTGTCAGCATTTTGTCAACATATCCGGGCTCTTCAATTATGGCTAAAATGTTAGTAGTGGGAAAGACAGAAAATTTATCATTAAATCTTATGCGTGGTCTAATACCGGTTGAAATGGTTTTCCTTTTATCAATATTAAAACCTCTGTAACTGAAATTGACATCACAAGCAAATGGTTTTCGATAGTCTGATGAAATAAATCCACCTACAATATAATTTTCAGGCCACATGAGCGCCTTACTGAAATCAAGTGTACGAGGTTCAAAATAATCAAACGTACGGATTGGTTCAAGACTTGCATTCAAACCTATCGCAAATCTGCTTTTCCATAGAATAAAGTTTTCAAAATTTATTCCAAAATTAGTAAATACATCAGGTCTGTATAATCGGGAATATATAGCATTACCGCTAATGTTATATTGCTGCAATTTTTCATTTTTTGGTTTGTATTGTGTGTAGCCGCCGCTTGCTGAAATGTATTTTTCATTTGGGCTGTAAAGGAATCCCAAATCATTAGGGTCATAATTTTGAGACTCTACGCCATGACCAGCTTTGTATTTCCAATTTCCACTTATCTTACCCAATGCAACGTTATAAGTATAACCCAGGTCCGTTATGTCATGAAAGTATTTCTGTGATAAGACACCATTTCCTGATATAGAAAACTGTTGGTCTTTGGTTTTGAAATTAAAGAAAGTACCGGTTACATTGGCGTCATAGTCAATGCCACTTCGTAATACATTGGTATTTATAAGGCTTATGAACGAATTATTTTTTAGATTTTGATCGATGACAAACGCGTTATAATTGGTATGTGGATTGGTTTTTATCGTTCTGGAATCACCATTCTCAGACCTGACAGTGGCAAATTCCTCCCCTACAAATGCATTAAATGCACCAATCCCTGTACCTCCCGGCGTACGGCCGGTTATTTTGGTGGCATTAAATAATTGAGAGTTATCGGGATTTGAGGTAATATATTCTCCTGGTTCAATCTGATTATTTATGTCAGAATAATGAAATGGACTTCCACCTATCCTTCTTGAATAAAAAAGATTTCCCTTATTGAAAAGTTCTGTTCCTTCTGTAAAAAATTGTCTGTTTTCCGTAAAAAACACTTCAAAGGGACTAAGATTTAATATTTGTTTGTCAGAAATAACCTGACCAAAATCAGGAATAAGGGTCATGTCAAGCGTAAATGCATCATTCAATCCATACTTCAGATCTAATCCTGCACTGTAGGCTGTTGCTGAAGTAATTTTTTGATCCGTAGCATTAGGATCAAAGGATGTATTCAGATAACCGGATATATAGGGGGTAAGTGATAAACGTACCGGAGATTTTACTTTTTCGATATTGGTTACTACTCCTGATTGCTGCACCCATCCGTTGATTAGTGGGTCGATAAAACTCCAGCTGGATGACTCTCTTAATCTTCTGATTTCTCTTCCAAATTGAACATTCCATTCCTGTATGTCAGAGGTGGGAAAACGAAGAGATGAGTACGGAATTCTGATTTCAACTGACCATCCATTAGGGTGTATTTTTACAGCACTTTCCCAAACAGCATTCCAGTTAACATCCTCAGAATTATTGGAAACAATGGCTTCATATTGAACACCTGAAGCTGTAACACAAAATTTGAAACCATTTAAACCACTTTTGTAGGTATCAAAGAACAGCTTGAAATTATCAGCATTACCCATCTGATCTCTTAACGAAAGTTCTTTCAGGATTTTATCCGGTTCAGGATCATGCATTTTTGCTCCGATATATATAGCATTGTTATCATACACGAAGAAAGTTTCTGTCTCAAAAGTAGCTGCTTTACCTGGCAGGGGTTCCGATTGTATAAAATCAGTCGCTTTTTCAGCATTTTGCCATATTGGTTCTGATAGATTACCGTCAATCTTAATTTGCTCAACCGATCGGGTTGCTCTCACCATTTTTTCAGGATTTGTACCATACAAATAAAAAAATAAAAGAAAATGAAAGGTGAAATGTATGATATATAATAAGGGTGATTTCAATTGGAAAATTTAAGCTGACAAAATTAATACGGTTATTTCTAATTGACATTGTTTTTACCATTAATAAATCATATTATCGGCATGTAGGTATAATTTATAGACTAAAATCATTCAAACCGAATGATAAGAGGAAATTTCAAAATTTAATGGAAGTTGAATTTACTTAGAATCCATAATTAATTCTAATCTTAACTTATTATAAACATTCAATTATACTTCACTAATCGTAACTTTGCACCCAAATTAAAAATATAACACAATATGTACAGGAGTCATAATTGCGGTGAGTTGAGAATATCTGATGTCGGAAAAAAAGTGACCATTGCCGGCTGGCTGCAAAAGGGAAGAGATTTGGGTGGATTGACTTTTGCCGATGTGAGAGACAGATACGGAGTGACCCAATTGGTGTTTAACATGGAGGAAAATGCGGAACTTTGCACAATGGCGCGTAAACTTGGACGAGAATTTGTAATTCAGGCTACCGGTATTGTTCGTGAACGCTCAAGTAAAAATGCAAACCGAACAACAGGCGACATTGAGATAGAAGCACTTGAACTGAATATACTCAACGAATCTAAAGTACCTCCGTTTACTATCGAAGATGACACAGATGGTGGTGATGATCTCAGAATGAAATACCGATACCTTGATATCAGAAGGGCTCCCGTGCAGAATAATATTATCTTCAGGTCAAAATTATCCTTAGAGACCAGAAAATATCTTGACTCACAAGGTTTTATCGAAGTAGAAACACCTTTCCTTATCAAAAGTACACCTGAAGGAGCAAGAGATTTTGTAGTGCCAAGCCGAATGAATCAAGGTCAGTTTTATGCTTTGCCTCAGTCACCACAAACTTTTAAACAGATTCTGATGGTGGCAGGCATAGATAAGTATTTTCAAATCGTCAAATGTTTTAGAGACGAGGACCTCAGAGCAGACAGGCAACCTGAATTCACTCAGATAGATTGTGAGATGTCTTTTGTCCATATAGAAGATATCCTCAATACCTTTGAAGGTCTTGCCAGACATCTTTTTTTACAAACCCTCGGTCTGGAATTAGGTGACTTCCCACGTATGTCTTACGATGATGCGATGCAAAAGTATGGTTCTGACAAACCTGATCTTCGTTTTGAGATGTCATTTGTAGAAATGAACCATTTCGCAAAAGGTAAAGGATTCAGTATTTTTGATGAGGCGGAATTAATAGTGGGCATATGTGCCAAAGGGATTAGTGAAGTATATTCCAACAAAGACATGAAAGACCTGACCGAGTGGATGCAAAGACCTCAAATCGGCGCCAAAGGTCTCGTCTATGTGAAATATCAGGAAGATGGAACTATCAGATCAACCATTGGTAAGTTTTATACAGATGAAGAATTACAACAATGGGCTGCTCATTTTGGTGCCGAAAAAGGCGATGTGATATTTATACTCAGTGGTGAAACCGAAAAGACAAGAAAACAACTCAGCGAACTGAGACTTGAATTGGGCAAAAGACTTGGACTCACCAAACCAGGGGATTACAAACCGTTGTGGGTGTTGGATTTTCCATTGCTTGAATGGGATGAAGAAGCAGGAAGATTTCATGCCATGCATCACCCATTTACCTCTCCTAAAAAAGATGATATTCCAAAAATGCTCCATGGGGATCATGAGACGTTGAAATCACTTAAAGCAGATGCCTATGATCTCGTCATCAACGGTGTCGAAATTGGTGGTGGATCCATAAGAATTCACGACAGGTCATTGCAATCCAGAAACTTTGACTTACTTGGTTTTTCAAAAGAAGAAGCCGAAATTCAGTTTGGATTTCTACTGGGAGCTTTTGAGTATGGTGCTCCGCCACATGGAGGACTGGCATTTGGATTTGACAGGTTATGTGCCGTAATGAATGGTCAATCGTCTATCAGAGATTTTATTGCTTTTCCTAAGAATAATCAGGGTCGCGATATGATGATAGATGCACCTTCGGTCATTCATGATTTGCAATTAACAGAATTGTGCCTTGAGGTGAAGGTGGAGAAGAAATGATTTAATAAAATATTTAAATGAAACCATCCATACCAAAAGGTACCCGTGATTTTCTGCCTGCTCAGGTCATTAAACGTAAGTATATTTTCGGGATTATTGAGTCTGTATTCAAAACCTATGGATATCTCCCTATTGAAACACCTACCATGGAAAATCTTTCCACTCTCACCGGTAAATACGGGGAAGAAGGAGACAAATTGTTATTTAAAGTATTGAATAACGGAGATTTTCTTTCAGGCGCAGACAAAGAAGCACTTGAAAAACTTGACTCCAACAAAGTTATATCATCCATCTCCAAACGGGGGCTAAGATATGACCTTACTGTCCCGTTTGCAAGATTTGTTGTCATGAATCAAAACGATATCAACCTGCCTTTCAAAAGATACCAGATCCAGCAGGTGTGGAGGGCTGATCGTCCTCAACGAGGGCGTTATCAGGAGTTTTACCAGTGTGATGTGGATGTGGTAGGTTCGGATTCTCTTATGTATGAAGCGGAACTAGTCAATATTTATGCAGAAGTTTTCAGAAAACTGGGCATAAAAGTCAGGATATTAATTAATAACCGGAAAATTCTGTATGGATTGGCCGAAGCAGCTGGCATTACTGACAAGTTTATGGATATGACTATTGCTATAGACAAGCTGGACAAAATCGGGAAAGACGGTTTAATTAAAGAACTCGGTGAGCGAAATATAAGTCATGAACAGGCACAAATAGTATTAAGACTCCTGGATATCAGTAGTTTTTCTGAACTTAAAAAGGCCTTTAGTGGTCTTGAAGAAGGGACAAAAGGTATCATAGAAATAGAAAAAGTATTGAATTATCTTGGTCAGGATATTCCCGAACTTGACATTGATATTCGACTGGCGAGAGGCCTGAACTATTATACAGGTTGTATTTTTGAAGTAAAAGTGGACACATCTTCCTATCCCGGATTTAGCATGGGAAGTATCGGCGGGGGTGGCAGATATGATAATCTTACAGAAGTATTCGGACTGAGTGGTGTGTCAGGGGTGGGCATATCCTTTGGGGCGGAGCGCATTTATGATGTTATGGAAGAATTAAATCTATTTCCGTCAGATGTTCAGAAAGATATTGAAATATTGTTTATTCGGGTATGATCCATTATTGGTGTAACATACCGCATGGTCCCATTGATTCATTTTGAAATTTTCACATTTTCAAAT
>JACMLK010000331.1 GCA_014379665.1 Saprospiraceae bacterium
ATATGAGGAAGTCTGAGCTGATGCATAATTTACACGCACTTAAAAAGGAAGTTCTCCGTCTTGAAAAAAATCCATTCGAAGGGCGCACATTTCATCATCTGGATATAATTGCTTGGATCGATAGCAGGATTGAAGGGACAAGTGTTGGAGATATCGTGAAAAAAAGGAATGTCAGCTGACAACCTATAAATGGCCGTTGTAAACGATCAAAGACATACTGAACCTTTCATGAAGGGTGAGCCAGGATGTGAAACTTAGAAAAGGCTTAGAATTATTATCGGCCAAAACATAAAACCATGATAAATGTTTTATTTGTTACGACAACCCAATGGATAAGAAAGCAACACTGGAAATGCTTCATTCCCGCATGATCCAGGAAGTTCAGGACTATGCCATTATCCTTTTGGATGCTGATGGCACAATCATGACATGGAATAAAGGGGCAGAACAAATAAAGGGTTATAAGCCTGAAGAGATCCTTGGACAGAATTTCAGGATATTTTATATGCCAGGCGATCGCCAGGCAGGTCTTCCGGAGCAACTCATCGAATTGGCTAAGAGAGAAGGAAGGGCAAAACATATTGGCCGTCGTCTGAAAAAGGATGGATCGATTTTTTGGGGGAGTATTCTTATCACTGCGCTTCATGATGATGAGGGTGAGGTTATTGGCTTCACAAAGCTGACCAAAGAATTAGGGGACAGCGTAACAGATTGAAATTAATATAATATAACACAAAGTCAAAGTTGTGTAATAAGAACTGATCCGGATGCCTATAATATTGTGATCTATTTTATCACTAAAACCAGATCACGATGGCAAGTCCAAAATCAAAATCCCCAGCTAAGTCGACTGCGACTAAAAAATCTACCACAAATCACTCAAATAGTTCCAATGGATCGAATGGATCCAACGGATCTCTATCTACTAAAACCAATAATACAGGAATGAAATCTTCTCAGCTGATGAAGTTGTTCGAAGATGGACTGAAGGATATTTATTGGGCAGAAAAGGCATTAACCACAGCCATTCCTAAGATGATTAAAAATGCTACATCACCTGAACTGGTGAAGGCACTGACAAATCATCTTGAAGAAACGAAGGGCCAGGTTACACGTATTGAAGAAGTTTTCCAGTCTTTTGGCAAAAAGGCATCAGCAAAAAAATGTGATGCTATGGAAGGTCTGATTAAAGAAGCCGAGGGCATTATGGAAGAGTGTGAAGAAGGTGCAATGCGCGATGCAGGAATTATTGCTGCAGGTCAGAAAGTGGAACACTACGAAATAGCGTCTTACGGCACATTACGTCAGTTTGCTCAAACTCTTGGCTTAGCTGAAGCAGCTATGCTGTTGGGAGAAACCCTGGGAGAGGAAAAAGCAGCTGATGATAAATTAACTGAAGTTGCTGTGAAAGCAGTTAACGTTAGGGCCAGTTCAAAAGGAGTAGAAGAGGAGGAATAGAATTCCTGTTTTTTCTATAAGAAATACCTAAATACGGCAGGTTCTTCAAGGAGATATTACCTTGAAGGACCTGTTTTAGATTAAAGAGGTACTTTGAGGTGGTTCTTAAACTGTGCATATATGAATAAAGGTGGTCCGATCATGATCATTGAGGACGACCTTGATGATCAGGAAATGCTGACAGAAGTCTTCAAAGAGCTGAACTATCCAAATGAGCTCCTGTTTTTTGGAGATGGAGAAGAAGCTCTTACATACCTTATAGCTACTGCTATAAAGCCATTTATAATATTCTCAGATATTAATATGCCAAAGTTAAATGGCATGGAACTTAGGGATAAAGTGCACAATAATGAAGATCTCAGGCTGAAATCAATTCCCTATTTGTTCTTTACCACGAATGCTGAACAAAAGTTTGTGATTGATGCATATTCCAAATCGGTCCAGGGTTTTTTTGTAAAACCTTCAAGCTATGACAAACTAAAGTCAACTATAAAGACCATTGTTGACTATTGGCAGGAATGTGTTTCTCCTAACTATGTTCCCTGAATCTTGAGTTAATGTTTAGAATAAGAATTTGATATCTGTAATTTTTTTACCATTTTTTCCGTTCCCTGTTTTTTGAATGGATAATCTGCAGAATATATATTTTTGCCTGAAAGCAGAGATCTTCATATGATATATACTTTCCTCAGGGCTACAATAATAATTAGTATTGGTATCCTTTCTTGCTCCCAATTGTTTTCACAAGTACAGGTAAGAGAAGAACCATTTCATAAGCCCGTTTTCGAAAACGAATATTTCCGGGTCTTGGATGTATGGATCCAGCCTGGTGATACCAGCTTGTTTCATATTCACACCACACCATCATTATTTCTGTATCTCTCAGATACAAAAATATGTGTGGAAGAAAAAGATAAACCCTGGATCACAGATGTTACAAAAACTGGTTATTCATGGTATCGTGCCTTTGAGACAGATTCAGTAATCCACCGTGTTGCCAATTGCGATACAGTTCCATTGCATGTTACGGATGTGGAGCTTCTGTCTTATTACAACCCCAAGACTATCGATACACTAAAACCTTTATCACAGACTCTGTTGTATGAAAATGGTAGGGCATTCGCTTATCAACTTACACATGCAGATCTGAAAAGACATATTACGGCACGTGGTCCGATGGTGGCACAATTCACCAACGGACAGATGGTCGAGTTTCATGGAACTGGAAATAAAGAAGTAATTAAAATGACTCCGGGTCAATATATGTATGTGCAACCCGGCACTACTTTTTATTTCACTTCAAATTATGTCGGGGATACTGACATTGTACTGTATGAAATAAAATAGGCAGTTTAATCTGCTTTTACTAACGTAAGGATACGATTGCTCATAGTCACTGGTCCCTCATCTACCTTCCACCGAACGTCAACCGTTTGACCTTCTTCTACGGTCGACATAGATTGCAAAGCTATCAGGGACGAATTCACATCACCGGTCCTGCTGGAAACCGCTATCAGAATATCATTCTGATAAATGCTGAAGGTGATTTGTGTATTAGGTGGTGGTGGTGGTGCCTGGCCCGGTCCGTAAACATTACCATCTATATTTTCAAAACCACTGATCGCTCCGCCATTTGTACCGACATCGCCAGTTATGTCAGAGGGTTCTGTATTGGATATAGCACCCAATGATGTAAATATGACAAAAGAAGACAGCACGCCATGTTCTATAATGGAGATACCGGTTGGAATATAGACAATACCTGGTCCAAAAGCAACAGCGCCCGTGGTGGAAAATAATCTTCCTTCCATATCACTTCCTGCAGCGACAGAAATGGCAGCATTATGTGCCAGCATGGTTCCTTTCATAGTAGTGTTCGCCGCAAGACTGGAAGCACCTTCAGAAACCCAGAATATATTGTTTGCATTTGCACCATTAATTAATGATACCATAGTGCCGGCCCCTGAGGTGAAAGCCCCTCCGGTGTGGATAATGAATAATGCATTCGGATCATTTTGTCCATCCAGTATAAGTGTGGCTGCCAGTGAAATCGCTCCTGCCAGGAAATATACTCCCGGAGTTATGGTTTCTCCATTTCCAAATACAGCAGCATGACTGGGATGGGTGACCGGGAAAGCAATAAGCTGATCATAAATTGCCTGCAAATCAATTACGGCCTGTGATGTGCTGACAGACTCAGAAGCTGCTCTCTCATACTGTCCATTAAATAGAACGAGATACGTTCCTGCGGGAGGAGTGATAGTCATGCCGGTGATAATCACATCTGTAATTGATTCACTACTTACCTCACTTGTTCCGGTGACCGAGGTTATGGCAGTTCCTCCACTCCCTTTGGTTCCTTCCCAGTTAGGTATTGCAGGTGTGCCTGTATTCACTTCCACATCCTGATTCGTCACATTGTAGATCTGTAATCCGGAAGCGGGACTTACTATCAAATTCCGTTGAATAGTAGATAATCTCGGAATCAGAAGTCCTCCGGTAGTAGAATAAATGTCAACAATAGCAGAAGCGTCAGGAGTCGTCGTGTTGATACCTATTTGCGCTGAAAGGGATAAAGGCACAACCATAAGGGCTGTGAACAGAAATGGAAAAATGGTATACCTCATAATAAGTGTTTGATGTAAAGATCTCTCCATCCCGGTCTTAAAATATTATACCTGAAAATGAATGATTTACATTATTCGCTTATTAAGTGGCTATGCAGGGACTTTCCCTGCTTTTTCTCTTTCCCAGAAGCGATGTTGAGAAATAGCCTTTATAAAATCCTTTGGTGGCCTGTTAAACACCACACCATTAGTCAGATTATTTTTTTCTGAGCCACCATCACGCTGTATTTTACTGCCCACCGCACTCATGTTAACCAGGTCTACACCTTCACCATCAGCAGCTACCGGTTTACAATGTTTGTAGGCTTCTTCAATAAAATGAATAGCATCACCATCATCCTGTAAGACTGCAAAACTTTGTTTGCCCCCGGGTACATACACCGCATCAAATACTACAGAAGCTGCAGTTAAATACGTTTGATCAGCTTTTATTTTTCCTTTCCCTGCCTTTACATCTCCAAGATGAGGTGCAATAATTTTCACTTGTCCGCCCGCAGCTTCAATCGCAGTTTTCATGGCTGTAACAGCTTCACCATCCACACCATCTGCTGTGAGGATTGCTA
>JACMLK010000332.1 GCA_014379665.1 Saprospiraceae bacterium
AGCCGGAGCTGCCATGAATTTATTGCGTTGGGTTTCTGCCCGTACCATTAAAGAAACGTATGTTCCGCCAAGGGATTACAAATATCCATTTTTGAGTGAAGAATAACTCATTATGTTAACCGGTGAAATTGTATTCTTCCAATAAAAATGTAAGGTATATTTATATTATTATTCACCAAACACAATACTCAAGCCTATATACAAATCATTTTACCTATAATAATCATTACTTATAAAATTAAAGATCGGTTCTTAAAATACTTTTTGCTTTTTGATTGTTTTAATTGAGGAAACTATTTCCTAATTCTTTATATCCTGAATCATGAAATATCGTATTAAATTTTCTTTTGTCTCGGTTTTAATTTGCCTTTTGTTTTTTTTTAGTTGCAAAGATCCTCAAGAACCGGGCGATCTGAATCTCAGAATCAAATTGATGTATGGCGATCAACCATTGGAGATGTTTAAAGAGTATTCTTATCCGGTCACAGGGGAGAAATTGAATTTTACCCGAATTTCATTTTACATTTCCAATATCACACTTAAATCTACCAATGGAGACATTATTCTGAAAGACATTGATTATCTGAATCTTACAGCTGCCCATACAGACCCGGTAACCGGCAACGGATTTGAATATTTGCTGAGAGATATACCTGCAGGAAATTATCACTCCCTTGATTTTGGAATAGGTGTGCCTGTTTCATCCAATGCTATGGAACCAAAGGATTTTTCTTCCGGTCATATTTTGAGTAATTCGGCAGAATACTGGTCCGCATGGAAGAGTTATATTTTTTTCAGGCCGGAAGGCAAAATTGCTTTAAACATGGAAACAACTCCGAATACAAATTTTGCACTACATTTGGGTGGTGACGATGCTTTCAGATCGATAAGTTTGCATAAATCTATATCAGTTTCAGAAAATGCAGTTTCAAATTTTGACATTATTATAGATATGAATAATTATTTTAACGGTCAGACACTTTTTGACATTCGAAATACCCTTCAAATTCATTCATTAAACCAGAAACCTTTGATCACAATCCTTGCAGACAATCTGGTGACAGGTATCAGATGACAATTGCTACTTTTATAATGATTACTTATAACTTCTACCTAAATTAATATTCCAGTTTATTTCGGAATATTAATTTTTTGGGATGCTCACATTCTTCTTACTACTGCCCCAAAATAAACTACATTATAAACTTTGTTTAATCATAAAAATATTTCTATTTTGCCTTTTTGTTTGGATTCGTAATTTTTCGGAACAATGGGTAGGAAAATAAGAATGGGCATGGTTGGTGGAGGTCAGGGAGCCTTCATTGGTGGTGTACACAGGATGGCAGCAGCTTTGGATGGACAAATAGAGTTAGTTTGCGGGGCTTTCAGTAGTGATCCTGAAAAATCAAAACGATCAGGGGAAGAATTATATATCAAGCCATCCAGAATATATAAGACATTTCAGGAAATGATCTTAACAGAGATGACATTGTCAGCAGACGAAAGAATGGATTTAGTTTCCATTGTAACTCCCAATCATGTACATTTTGAACCTGCTAAAATGGCAATTCAACATGGTTTTCATGTGATATGCGATAAACCTTTAAGTTATAATCTTGAAGAAGCATATGAACTTCAAAAAGTAGTGCATCGGTCTGACCGTATTTTTGCCTTAACCCACAATTATACCGGTTACCCTATGGTCAAACAAGCCAAACAAATGGTTAGAAACGGCGATTTGGGCAAGATCAGAAAAGTAGTGGTAGAATATCCTCAGGGTTGGTTGTCCACCTTGCTGGAGGCATCTGATAACAAACAGGCATCATGGCGTACAGACCCGGCTAAATCAGGAATAGCCGGCGCAATGGGAGACATCGGTACCCATGCAGAAAACCTGGCCGTATATATAACTGGTCTTAAAATAAGTGAATTGTGTGCCGATATCAGCACATTGGTTCAGGGTCGTCTCCTGGATGATGATGGCAATGTATTGTTAAGATTTGATAATGGTGCTCGGGGTATACTTTATGCATCTCAGATTTCAGCAGGTGAAGAAAACAATCTACGCATCCGGGTATATGGTGAAAAAGGTGGTTTCGAATGGTCGCAAATGGAACCCAATACCCTGACAGTCAGATGGGCAGACAAGCCTGTCGAGGTATATAGAACAGGAAGTTACAACTTATATCCCGAAGCCTTAGCACATGCACGTATTCCAGCGGGACATCCTGAAGGGTATCTGGAAGCATTTGCCAATATTTATCGAAATGTTGCAAAGTGTATACAAGCAGGTTTGGATGGTGTGGATGTTAATCCTTTGTTTAAGGATTTTCCTGGAATCGATGATGGGGTGCGAGGTATGGAGTTTATTTACAAAGTCATAGAATCAGGCAAAAGTGATCATAAGTGGCTGAAAATGTAGTGTCTCTGCCACTCTTAATCTCAACCTTAACCTTAACCTTTACCTTAACTTAAATCTCAGTCTCAACCTTAATCTCAATCTCAACCTCAACCTTAACATGAAGACAATAAAAGGACCCGGTATATTTCTCGCACAATTCATGGGCGACGAAGCCCCTTATAATTCTTTAGATTCCATTTGCCAATGGGTGGCATCACTTGGGTATAAAGGCGTTCAGATTCCTACGTGGGACACAAGACTCATCGATCTTGATCTTGCGGCTTCAAGTAAAACTTATTGTGATGAACTCAAAGGCAAAATAAATAGTTTTGGCCTTGAGATTACAGAACTCAGCACGCATTTACAAGGTCAGTTGGTGGCAGTACATCCTGCATATGACCTTATGTTTGATAATTTTGCGCCGGAAGCTTTAAAAGGAAAACCAAAGGAACGAACAGAATGGGCAAAAAAGCAGGTCAGAAATGCAGGTCTGGCAAGTAAACATCTTGGTTTAAAGTCTCATGCTACATTTTCAGGAGCATTACTTTGGCACACGATGAATCCATGGCCGCAACGCCCTCCGGGATTGGTAGATTTGGGATTCAGAGAATTGGCAGACAGATGGTTGCCTATCTTAAATCATTTTGATGAATGTGGCGTTGATATCTGTTATGAAGTTCATCCCGGTGAAGATTTGCATGATGGCTTGAGTTATGAACGTTTTCTGGAGAAAGTCAATAATCACTCCAGAGCTTGTCTATTATTTGATCCGAGTCATTTTGTTTTGCAGCAATTGGATTATCTTCAGTATATTGATCATTATCATGAACGAATCAAAGCTTTTCATGTCAAAGATGCAGAGTTTAATGCAACAGGCAAGTGTGGCGTATATGGAGGATATGCTGACTGGAAGGATAGGGCAGGGCGCTTCAGATCACCGGGTGACGGCCAGGTAGATTTTAAAGGTATTTTCAGTAAATTGTCTCAATATGGATATGATGGTTGGGCCGTGATGGAGTGGGAATGTTGTATAAAATCTGCAGCCCAGGGAGCAAAAGAAGGTGCAACTTATATCCAAAGCCACATCATAGAAGTAACAGAAAAAGCATTTGATGATTTCGCAGGTGCAAAAATAGATGAAGGCTTTTTGAGGAAGATATTGGGGATTTGAGTTGTTGTTTGATCCCATAATTATAGAATTTGCAATTCGATAAGTTCCAAGTTTTAAAATAAGTAACTTCGCAACAAATTTCAGTTTCAATGCATGAACATAAAATTATCAATCTGCATGCTTTACAATTTTATTACATTAAAATGTTTCTAAATAAAAAGATTCAATTAGTAATCTTCTTTATTGTAGTTTGTTTCAATATTGGATCTGCACAGGAAGTTGATGATACGATAATCAATATAAAACCTACACTTGAACCAGGGATCACCATCATCGAAAAACCCTACCAATCCGGAGATCTCACCATGACCCAAAATCAATACAAGATCATGCCGGCTTCCTTTCAGGATCCTGCACGTATCCTTATCAAGTTTCCTGGTTTTTCTACACCTAATGATGGGGCTAATGCGATTATCTTCCGTGGAATGCCTCCTGAATCAGCGAGATGGCAACTTTTCGGAGCAGACATTGTCAACCCCAATCACCTGTCCAATGCCGGAACTGCCAATGATCTTGCCACAGGAAATGCGGGTGGAGTGAATGCTTTGAGTGGTTCGATACTTGACTATTATCATTTTGAAGCTAATCCTGCTGATATCTCCTATGCTGATGTCATGTCAGGAGTATCCAACATGAAGATGGCACCCAAAATCAGACCTTTTGTAGATATCAATCTCATCGGTCTGGAAGCCGGATACGGAACACAAATAGGCAATAAAAATGTCTATGGTGCATACCGTTATAGCTTTGTAGGACTTTTAGACAAATTAGGGGTCAATTTTGGAAATGAAAAGATAGGGTATCAGGATTTGAGTTTATTTGCAGATCTGATCAAAAACAATCACAATAGCTTAAAAGTCTTTGCAACACTCGGCAATAGCAGTAATATCTTTACTGCAGTCAGTAGGGGAGACAGTCTTTCCCGATTCAAAGATATTCAAAACATTACCTATAAAAGTGAAATGGCTGTCGGTGGCGTACAATATACCTACGAAAAAGCAAACAAATATTTCCAGAGTACATTGGTGGTTTCCGGTAGGAATGACCGTCGTGTAGAGAGCACGGATGTCTTTTATTCAGATAGTTTAGAGTTGTCACTGACTAATAATCAAGAGATCAGCGAAAGACTTTTTTCCTGGCATAATCATTATGTGGTGG
>JACMLK010000333.1 GCA_014379665.1 Saprospiraceae bacterium
CCTTTCGAGATAGTCCCCACCTTAACCTTAAAGGTGAAGGAACCTGTGTATATTTTTAATAATACCGCTGCTCGGGACATTACATTGACGGTCCATTCGTGGTTAAAAGATCAGACGGGCACTATTAGCATTCCTCTCCCAAAAGGTTGGAAATCTACCCCTCAGAGCATTGACTTTTCTATTTCTCAAAAAGGAGAAAGCAAAGAGTTTGTATTTTCAATAACTCCTCCGGAAAAGGGGGAAGAAATTTACATCACCCCAGAGATCAGATCAAATGGTAAAATATACCGTGATCAACTCATCGACATTAGTTATGACCACATTCCGTTTCAGACCGTAGTTATGAAAGCCGAAGCGAAATTGTCCAGAATTGATATCGCAATTAAAGGGAAAAGGGTTGCCTATGTGATGGGAGCAGGGGACGACATTCCGATCAGTCTCAGACAAATCGGATATGAGGTTGACCTGGTGAAAGCAGAGGATATTTCCCATTATAAATTAGCGGCCTATGATGCCCTCATTATGGGTGTAAGGGCTTATAATACCGTTGAAGCATTGAAATTTAAACAGAAAGATATCATCAATTTTGTAGCTGAAGGAGGCACGGTTATAGTTCAATATAATACAGCTGGTGGTTTGGTGACCAAAGACGTGGGACCTTATCCGTTTACCATCTCCCGCAAAAGGGTGTCAGTAGAAGAAGCTGAAATTCGTTTTCTGAATCCTGAACATGAATTGTTAAACCGTCCCAATAAAATTACATCAAAAGATTTTGAAGGTTGGGTTCAGGAAAGAGGCTTATATTTTCCTGAAGAGTGGGACACCAACTACACCCCTATCCTGTCTTCCAATGATCCCGGTGAAAATCCAAATAATGGAATGTTGTTAGTGGCTAAACACGGTGACGGTCATTTTATTTATACAGGACTTTCTTTTTTCAGGGAACTACCGGCAGGTGTATCAGGAGCATTCAGACTTTTTGCCAATCTCATATCCATTGGGAAAGATGTCCAGCCTTAAAAAAGTACATAAATGGGATAAAGCCTATACCCTGGTCATAGTCCTGAATATCATTTACATCGTCATATTTTACATCATCATGACATGGTGGACTTAATTCAAAATATCACCCACCTATGAGTGCTATTGACTGGGTAATTCTGATATCTACCTTATCCTTCATTGTGATATATGGTTCCTGGAAAACCAGAGGGGATCATGATATGAAATCTTATATTCTTGGAGATAATGAGGCCAGGTGGTGGACAGTAGGATTGTCTGTCATGGCCACTCAGGCCAGCGCTATCACTTTTATGTCTACGCCGGGTCAGGCGTTTCATGACGGAATGGGATTTGTTCAGTTCTATTTTGGTTTGCCATTGGCGATGATTATTATATGCATCACCTTTATACCCATCTATCACAGATTAAAAGTATATACGGCTTATGAGTTTCTTGAAAACAGGTTTGATCTGAAAACAAGATCCCTTACAGCTATGCTGTTTTTAGTACAACGTGGACTTGCAGCAGGTATTACTATTTATGCACCGGCTATTATACTATCCACCATCCTTGGCTGGAATCTCAACCTCTTGAATTTTATATTAGGTGCATTGGTAGTCGTATATACCGTCAGTGGTGGTACCAAAGCGGTCAATGTCACACAAAAACAGCAGATGTTTATCATTATGGCCGGTATGTTTTTTGCCTTTTTTGTTATTATGCAATCATTGCCTGAAAACGTCCACTTTTCTACCGCCATGTCAATAGCCGGCGTGTCTGAAAAATTGAATATACTGGATTTTTCCTTTGATATGGAAAGCAGATACACTTTCTGGTCCGGCATTACAGGGGGTTTGTTTCTCGCATTATCCTATTTCGGTACGGATCAGTCACAGGTGCAAAGGTATTTGGGAGGTAAGTCAATAAAAGAGAGTCAGTGGGGATTGATTTTTAATGGCATTCTAAAGATACCTATGCAATTTTTTATACTACTCGTTGGTGTCATGGTCTTTGTTTTTTATCAATACAATAAACCACCCGTATTTTTTAATGAAAGTACTTTAAATAAACTCAAAGCCACAGAAGCAAGTGCGCAAATATTCTTACTGGAAGCCAGATATGATTCCGTTTTCCAATTAAAAAATGAAGCATTTCAGAAATTCATCTTACCTGATGCCAATCTGACCAATGATCAAAATGAACTAAAGACCAGCATCACTTCATTGCTTTCTGAAGAGAAAACGATCAGAGAGAATGTAAAGTCCATGATTAAAACTTCTCTCCCAAAGGAAGAATCCAATGACAAAGATTATGTGTTTATCCGCTTTATTCTGGATTATTTGCCCAAAGGATTGATAGGTTTGCTGCTTGCTGTCATTTTTAGTGCAGCTATGTCTTCCACTGCTTCTGAACTAAATGCCTTAGCGACGACGACGACAATTGATATTTATAAAAGAAGCGTCCGAAAGGACGAATCCGATGCACATTACGTCCGGTACTCCAAACTTTTTACTATATTGTGGGGAATGATTGCCATTAGCTTTGCTTGCTTCGGAACACTTTTTGAAAATCTGATCCAGTTTGTCAACATTATTGGCTCTGTATTTTATGGTACTATCCTGGGTGTATTTCTCATTGCTTTCTATATTAAAAGATTAAAAGCAAATGCAGTTTTCTGGGGTGCCATCATTACAGAAACCATTGTGATCATCACTTTCAAATCAGATATCGTCGGGTATTTATGGTTAAATGCCATCGGGTGTTTTGGTGTCATTATCATCAGTTATTTTCTTCAGCAGTCAATTTTCAAACAGGAAAATGATATAGAAATAAAGCCAAACCGATGATATTGCCAACGGCGTTTACAGATAATATGAGGCAGACATTATCAGTAACAGACTATCCTGACTTTATACATGCCCTGTCATTACCCGCGCCTACTTCGATCAGAATCCATCCCGTAAAATACAATAATGAACACCCGGAAAAAAAAGTTGACTGGTGTCACTTGGGTTATTATCTGACAAAAAGACCAAAATTCACATTAGACCCTGCTTTTCACACCGGATCTTATTATGTCCAGGAAGCTTCTTCAATGTTTTTGTGTCACGTACTCAAACAAATCACTTTCAGAAAGGAAACGTTGAGAATCCTGGATTTATGTGCGGCACCCGGAGGTAAGAGTACGTTGATAGCTTCCTGGCTGAATAACGATGGTTTGCTGGTTTCCAATGAAGTTATTAAAAACAGGGCTTATACTTTAAAATATAATATACTAAAAGAAGGATATTCAAATGTTTTAGTCACCAATAATGATCCTGCAGATTTTGGTAAATTAGAAAACTATTTTGACATTATCCTCGTGGATGCCCCATGTAGCGGAGAAGGAATGTTTAGAAAGGATCCCGATGCAGTAAGCCACTGGTCACCGGAAAATGTGGAAAAATGCAGCTCCAGACAGAAAAAAATACTGGCTGACGTCTTACCGGCTTTAAAGGATGAAGGTCATATCATTTATGCCACCTGTACCTACAATGATGCTGAAAACATAGACAATATAGAATGGTGTACCAAAACATTTGACTTGATTTCCGTACCTATTGAAACAGACCCATCCTGGCACATCATTGAAATACAAAGGAAAAATAAATATGGGTATCAGTTTTATCCGCACAAATTAGATGGTGAAGGCTTTTTCATTTCGTTGATGCATAAAAATAAGGAAAGCAAATCAACTGATCACCGCAATAAATCATACGTTAATTCACTGCAACATCTTTCTAAAAAACAGGAAACCGGCATGAAACATTGGGTTTCTTCAGAACAAATAACTTTCCTGACGGACAAAATGGGAACGGTACACGCTATAAATAGTGATTTAAAAGACGAAGTTCAGTGGCTCAATCATTATTTAAGACTGATTTATTGCGGTACTTCAGCAGGGGTCTTTAATAAAGATATTTTTAAACCTGATCACAGCCTTGCCCTGTCATTAATATCATCAAAAGATTTAATCTCCTTCGAATTATCTGAAAAAGATGCACTTCTTTTCCTAAAGAAAGAACTGCAATACGTAGATACTCCACAGACATCCTGGATCAGAGTTACTTATCAGGGGGCAGGATTGGGATGGATCAAAAATCTTGGGAACAGAATCAATAATTATCTTCCGGCTGAACACAGAATTTTGATGAAACTTGAAGAAGAATAATAAGAATTATATTTAACTGTAATAAACCCTGAAAGGGTTAAATATTATTAACCCTAGGTGAAACCCGGGGTGCCCGCCTGCTCAAACTTATCTGCTTCGAAGCAATCAGGGCGGGCAGGCATGACAAAATTATATCGAACCCACCTTAAAATAATTCAGACAATTCGCAAAAACTATGTGATTACAAATATATTATATACTTTTGAAACTGCAAAATCAATTACTTTTAGAAATAATAATCAAAACAAAGAGAGTCATGAAGTGTACAAAATTTATTCTTGCTTTTAGTTTCTTCTTTTTCACCACAATTCTGTTTTCTCAGGCAGATACAAGTCAGATGGCTGCTTCAGATACTATGATGACCATGACTACTGATGCCGTGGCAGAACCCTTGGCGCCAGTCGCAGAAATGGGAATAGATGATAAAATTGATGAAGCATTTAAACCCTTCGCCAATTTTATAGAATCAGTAGTACTTTATTCATTCAGAGCTTTTGGTGCAGATGTGCCTTTAATTGTATTTATCCTTAGTATGGGTGGATTGTTTTTTTCTATTTACTTTGGATTTCCCAGTATCAGAAAATTCGGATTAGCCCTTAGAGTAGTGCGTGGAAAATACGATGATATAGAATCTGCCGATGCTGCAGAAACGCATCCGGAGCTCACACTGAATACATCAGAAGGAGATATTGCCAGGACAATCAAAGACGAACATCACCACGGCGAAGTCAGTCATTTTCAGGCATTGGCTACAGCGGTATCCGGTACTGTGGGACTTGGTAATATTGCAGGGGTAACCATTGCTATATCCTTAGGTGGGCCGGGAGCTACATTCTGGATGATGGTAAGTGGTTTGTTGGGTATGACACTCAAATTTGTAGAATGTACTTTGGGTGTTCAATACAGAGACATTGATAAAAGTGGAGTGGTATTTGGTGGCCCAATGTATTACCTGTCCAAAGGATTAAAAGAAAAAGGATACACTCGCTTAGGAAAATTCCTGGCTGCTTTATTTGCTGTATTATGTATCGGAGGATCATTTGGAGGTGGCAATGCAGCCCAATCCAATCAGGCTACTGCTCAGATTGCTTCTATGTTGGGCATGACCGGAGGTAATTCGGGATTTATTATTGGAATGTGTATCGCCATATTGGTTGGTATTACTATCATAGGTGGTATAAAGCGAATTGCTACCGTAACAGAAAAACTGGTACCATTGATGGCATTCATATATATTGCCGCGTGTTTAATTGTATTAGCTACAAATTATTCTCAAATCGGTACTGCCTTCGATCAGATATTCAGTCAGGCATTTAATCCGCAGGCAGGGTTGGGAGGTATCGTAGGGATAATGGTGATTGGCTTCAGACGGGCTGCCTTTTCAAATGAAGCAGGAGCAGGTTCCGCTTCCATTGCACACTCAGCTGTCAAGACCAAATATTCTGCATCAGAAGGGGTTGTTTCATTACTGGAACCTTTCATTGACACTATTGTCATTTGCACACTGACAGCTTTGGTGATCGTCATATTTAATGTAGATGGCACATTTGTATATGGCAGCCAGGCAGTGACAATTGATGGTCAGGTTTACCAGGGAGCAACACTGACTTCATTGGCTTTCAAACAAAGTATTTCATGGTTTCCGACTGTGCTAACCATAGCTATCTTCCTGTTTGCTGTTTCTACCATGATCTCATGGTCTTATTACGGTCAACAGGCATGGATGTATCTGTTTGGCAAAAGCAAAGCCATGGAAATGACTTATAAAGTAATCTTCCTTATATTTGTTGTCATTGGTGCATCAGCCAATATGGGTTCTGTGTGGGGATTTTCCGATGCTATGATTCTTGCTATGGTATTTCCGAATATGATCGGGTTGCTATTCCTGTATCCGGTCGTAAAAGAACAATTAATTCGTTATGAGAAGGCCATAAAAGGCAAATAAATAGTCAAATAGCCATGTATAGTAAAATCGCCTTCTACATTTAGTAGAGGGCGGTTTTGTTTAAATACCATATCGTTTCAACATTAGCAATATGAATATATATTATCTGCATCTCGGATCCAATCAGGGTGACCGAAAATCATACCTAAATAAGGCATTGGAGTTGATATCAACACAAATTGGAAATATCACCAAACAATCATCTGTGTATGAGACAGAACCATGGGGTTTAAAAGATCAACCTCTTTTTCTGAATATGGCTGTAGAAGTAAAAAGTGAAAAATCACCTGAAGCTGTACTGCCATTCTTAAAGAACATAGAATTGTCACTTGGAGTAGAGCACAAAGAAAAGTGGGGACCCAGAAATATTGATATTGATATCCTGTATTGCAATCACGACGTATTAGACACAGTACACCTTAAAATTCCTCATCCACATATTTATGACAGAAACTTTGTCCTTATCCCCCTTATGGAAATTGCCGGCGATTACGAAGATCCTGTAAAAAAAGTAACCATTGACGAACTTTATGATCTCTGCAAAGATGAGAGCGAAGTATTTATGTACGAGGA
>JACMLK010000334.1 GCA_014379665.1 Saprospiraceae bacterium
TCAGCAAAACCAGAAAAATGATGCTGATAAAAATGATAATGACCCAAAGGATAACGAGAAGAATGATCAAAAAGAAAATGATGCCCAAAATCAAAAGGAACAAAAGGAATCAGGTGAAGATAAAAACAGGAAAATGACCAGACAGGATGCCGAAAAACTTTTGCAGGTTATGGACAATGAAGAAAAAAAAGTGCAACAGAAGTTGAGGAGGACTGATGGAAAAGCAAAAAAACCAGGTAAAGACTGGTAGTTGGCAGTGTAATTTTAAATTTTTATTAATATTTATACATAAACGTTTTTTTTAGTTTTGATGTTATTTTATATAATATTGGAAAAATTATTTTCTTACAATTACACTTAAAATTTGGATACGATGAAAAGATTAAAATATGCATTTGGAGCTATTTTGTTTTTAGGGGTTGCCACTTTTGTCAGCGGTCAGCAAGGATATCTGAGTGTCAAAGTGAATAAAGATACCATATCTTCAGGTGAAGTTGTTACCGTAGAATTTTTGCTTGAAAATCTGGCAGGAAATTTTAAAGCCCCCGACTTCAGAGGTTTTCAGGTGGTTTCAGGACCAAATACATCTTCCAGCTTTAGAATGATCAATGGTGAGGTATCTCAAAAAAAATCATATAGCTATGTTTTGGTACCCATGGGAACCGGCACTAAAATAATCGGATCTGCGTCAGTTGACAACAATGGACAGGTGATTGATACAGATGAGATTATTATATTTGTGACTGACGAATATTCCGATACCCAGGCGCCATCAAAAGAAAGAACTTTCATTTATGATAATGGAAACGGCAACATCAATAAATCACCATCAAAGAAAAGGCCACTGAAAAAGATATAGTCAAATTATCAGAAGGTCAGTATTGAAGCATCTTTTGTTATTTTTGTCTTTCTTTTCACTATGCGAAACCATAAATACCCTTTTTTGGCAAATAAAATAAAACACCTGGTTTGGTACACTTTAACACTGACCAGCATCCTTTGTCATACCCTTTATGCGCAGTCCGTTAAATTTTATCTGCAGACCGACAGAGAAAAAGTAGAGGTAGGTGAAACTTTTATGTTGGAAGCAGTACTTGAGAATGCAGATGCCACAAACATTCAAATGCCTGATCTGAAATCATTTAAGGTAGTACAAGGACCTTCAACTTCTTCTTCGATCACCATTATAAATGGCAAAAGGTCTGCATCGGTGAGTTACCGGTATATGCTTTTGGCTGTCTCTAAAGGAATATATTCTATCGGTCCGGCATCAGTCAGAATCAACAGTAAAGAAATAAAATCAAATATTATTCGCCTTAATGTGGTCGATGCTTCAAAAGTTAAAGCATACAATGGTCTGGATGATAACAATCAAACTATGATCAGGATGGAAGTTTCTGAGGAAAAGGCATATATCGGCCAGCAGATCGTAGTGAGTTATGTGCTATACACCAGACAAAACCTTGAATCGTATCAGTTACTCAATGAACCGAAATTCGATAGTTTTTATGCCGTTCCGTTAAATGATTTTAAAGAACAACCACAGCGTAAAACGTTAAACGGAAAAGAATATCATCGGCAGGTACTTAAAAAAGTAATCCTTTTCCCTCAGAAAGTCGGGAATTATAATTTTGGACCTGTAAATGTGACATTGGATATACCGGTGGATAATGGTCGATCTTCATTTTTTTTCAGAGATGTTAAAAAAGAACAAACCAAAACAAATTCATTACGTATAGATGTCAAACCCTTGCCTGTACCAGCTCCTGAGAGTTTTTCAGGAGGAGTAGGTGATTTTACCATGCGCACAACTATCCAGAAAAACACCGTCACTACGGATGAATCTGTCATCATCCGGATGCTTGTAGAGGGTAATGGAGATTCAAAAATAGTCCAGGCACCACAATGGTCAAAGATTCCTGGTCTGGAATCTTATGAACCATCCACTATTAGGGATGAAACTTTTGATAAAGGAGACAAAATAAAAATGATAAAAGAATTTGAATATATACTGGTTCCAAATAAAGATACGGTGTATAATTTAAGTCCTGAATTCAGTTATTTTTCAACATTGACAGGCAAATATGAAACAATCACATCGGGTCCTATGCGCCTTAATGTAGTCAAGGGGAGCGGGAAGTCATTACCTTCTACCAAACAGGATACTATTCAACTTTCACCTATGGCTGAAGATTTGAACCCCATTGATTATCAATCTGCACCATTTTTTGGTTCGTCCCGGTATTTTGGAATTGTTGGAGGTATCTTTTGTCTGACGCTTCTCGGAATATTCTATAAGAAACGAAAACAGGAAAAAGCTGAGTTGGCGGGAAGGATAGCCCAAAGTTCAATACAAATAGCACTGAAAAATCTTGAAAGAGCTTCTCATTATAAAAGCGAGCATAATGCAGTAGCATTTTACGAAGAATTATCCTTTGCTCTTACAGGATACATCCAAAAGAAATTTGAAATCCCTAATATAAATTTGAGTATACAATCCGTAAGTGATAGCCTGAGATCATCTCAAATAGCTGATGACCTGGTAGAAGAATATGGCGCAATCATGAATAAGTGTGAGCTGGCAAGGTTTGCGGGTAAATATGAGGATATGGAAGGCTTATATGACAGGGCTACGCGGTTTATTATGAAAACAGAAGGATTGTAATGAAAAAGAGCACCCTTTCTTGCAAAAGGTATGCTCTTCAGTCTTGGTTATTAAAAGAGGAAAAATCGTTATTGCAGAAAGTGGTTATTCTGCAAAATATCTTATCATGGAATTGATATCCTTATCCAGTTTGAGTTCAGGTGCTATGTCAAAAATAAGTGAATGCTGATCAAAATCTTCAAGAAGGGCTTCTTCAAGAAGTTCAAGACATTCCCCTTTGTTTTTCATAAGGAAGTTGGTGATAGCCCTGCAATACAAAAGGTCAGCACCGTAAGTATGGTCTTCAGCTTCGTCCAGTACCTGAATTGCTTCATCAAACAACCCAAGTTTTATAAGAAAACAAATATACTCTTTCCAGTATAAGGTTTCTTCCGGTCCGGTCTGAGTAGCCATTTGAAAGTTGATAGTGGCCTTATTATAATCTTCTACTGCCAGATAAGCTTTGGCAAGTCCAAGATAATATTCTTCTCTTCTGTTTTCGAGTTCGATAGCTTTATGATAGGCATTTATGGCGTTATACCATACCAGATCCTTAGCATAACATTCTCCCAGTAAAAAATAAGCTTCATCGTTATATCCATCCAGTTTAATGGCCTTTAACAGCCATTGTTTAGCTATACCTATTCGGTTCATATAAATAAAACAATGAGCTATATTTACCATGAGCTCATTATTTGGTCCAAATCTGTTATTTGCTTCTACATAAATCTCGAGTGCCTTTTCATAATTTCTTATCTGAAGACAAGTATCAGCGCAATCAAGGTAACCGCTTTCAAATTCAGGATTGATAATAAAGGAATATTCCAGTGCATCTATAGCTTTTTCGTATTCCCATATACAATTATATCCGTGACCCAGATTATACCAGGCCTGATAATTGTATGGATCTTTATCAATGATTATTTTGTGAAGATCCACGCTGTCCTCATATCTTCTGGACAATTCAGCACTTATCCAAATCCTTTCCATTGCTTCTTCATTTTTACTGTCAATGATAACTGCTTTGGATAATGCATCATACATGGCATTGTAATCTTTCATGTGTTCGAAGATGAAAGACTCGGCTATGAGGATTTCTACAGAATCACTTTTGGTGGCACCTAAAGTAAGATCATCCAATATTTCCTGTGCGGCTGCAAAATCTTTTTTTATGGCTAAAGCCCGTGCTCTGATGATACTGATTTCTCTTTCGAAAGGAGCCATATTCTCAGCTATGTCAAGTAAAATGATGCATTCATTTACTTTGTGGCTATTGAGAAGTAATCTGGCCTTGATGATATAAAATTCTGATCTGTATTTATACTGTTCTATTGCATAGTCCACCACCTCCAATGCTTTGTCAAACAAATATTCATCTTCATAGTATTCTAAAAGCTGTAAATACACCTTTTCATCAAGGTATCCTACATCTCCTTGCTCAAATTTGCTTTCAAAATCAGA
>JACMLK010000335.1 GCA_014379665.1 Saprospiraceae bacterium
ATAATCTTCCAGTGATTTTTGCATTTTTTGATGGCTTTCATCTGTGCCATCACCCAGTCTGATGACCCATTCGCTTGAAAAAGAAAGATGATAAGTGGCTTCTTTAACACTTTTTTTTGCAATAGAGGCTAGTCGTTGATCAACAGAGGAACATAATCCTTTTAGCAGAAAATAATGAAAACAGTCAAACATAAGCTGACGCATGATCGTGTCTCCCCAGTGTCCGTTCGGTTGTTCTACCAACAACACATTTTTAAATGATCTCACATCTCTCTTCATGGGGTAATCATTTTCTTCGTTCCCCTCAACTTCTGCCAGATACTGATAATAATTGCGGGCTTCACCAATCAGGTCAAGTGCTATATTTGTCAGCGCAATATCCTGTTCCAGCACAGGTCCGTGACCACACCATTCACCCAATCTTTGACCGAGAATTAAAACGTTATCTGCTAATGAAAGTACAAAATCCTTAATATGATTTTCCATGGATTACATGTGTTTAAGTTCGTCAGGAAGTTTATAAAAAGTTGGATGACGATATATTTTGTCATGAGCAGGATCAAAAAGCGCCTCTTTTTCATCAGGATTGGAAGCTGTGATATATGTTGCTTCCACTACCCAAATGCTCACACCTTCATTTCTTCTGGTATATACATCGCGTGCATTCTGGATGGCCATAGGTGCATCAGATGCGTGAAGGCTTCCAACGTGTTTATGATTCAATCCGTTTTTTGACCGGATGAAAATTTCAAAAAGTGGCCAGTCTTTCATTATTATTCATTATTTTAAGATATAATCAATTTGTACAAACTGTAGGAATGGTTAAGAGTGTACCCAAAGTACTAACATTGATCAGATAGCAATTGCCGGCAGTATCTTTGCAAACTAATCCTTTCAAACCTTCTTTAATATATAAATCTCCGGATGCGCTTGCCACATAAGTTGGAGGCAAGCTTCCCAGGGAAGTTGTGATCAAAGCCCCACTTAAAGATACACTTAACCTCCAGAATGAATTATTCGGAGCTTTTAATATAATACCGGCAGATACAGAATTAATATTCAGACTTGTATTTGCCAAAGTAAGCGTATTGGTGTTTACCATCGTTATAAAATCAACCAGTAATTGACCTGAGTTGTTAACCGAAATTCTGTATTTTTGATTGTTTGTATTGCTTAAGATCAATCCACTTCCGGTACCTACGGTCACAAAGTCATTTTCTGTTTTTAAAAATGGAATATATACTGTAATTAGTGCCATATTAACAGCTGCCAATGCATCAGCTCTGCCATATCCAAATGTATTATTTGGGATTGCTGAACCAGTCACACCCCCACATTCCTGGGAAGAAGTGATATGTAATGAAGTTTGCTCTATGATGTCTTCAATTAAATCTACTTCACCAGCCAGTTGAGGATTGGCAGAAATCAATAGAGCTACTAAACCTGCTATATGGGGACCTGCCATGCTGGTACCTGAAAAACTTGCGTAATCTCCATTTTTGATAGATGATCTCACTGATGAACCCGGTGCAGCGATATTGGGTTTTAATCTGTTTGATCCATCAACGATAACCGGTCCACGACTACTAAAACTTGAAATAGCATCAGTAGATGTTGTGGAACCAACAGAAAAACTTCCCGAAAAAATGGCAGGTGGATCATTGACCGTGCTACAGGAAGACCCTGCATTTCCAGCGGATACCACTATGACACAACCTGCATTCCTCAAATTGTTCAGTGCCAGCTCCATAGTAGCAAAATTGGAGGTGTTGCATCCTTCTTCCGTCGGGCAACCCCAGGAATTATTAATAACATGAGGCATTTTGGAAGGATTGGCTAAAGAATCCGGATGAGGACCATACGGAGCTAAAAACCATTCAAAACATTCCACATAGGTACTTAATGTGCCATACCCGTTTTCCATATTCCGACATCCAATCCATTTTGACCCAGGGGCCACACCAATCTGATTTGAGCCCCCATCATCACCAACCATCGTACCCATCGTATGGGTTCCGTGATTATGATCGTCGCAAGGCTCCGGGCTATCAAAACCACAAGAATTGGTTCCCGGACTAAGCGGGTTGTCTTCATGAATCGCATCATGCCAGTTGTAATTAAAATTGGCAGAAGACCCATTCCAACCTCTGTACTTATTTTTCAATGCATTGTGATCCCATTTATAACCCGTATCCTGTCCACCGATCACCACGTTTTGTCCTGTATAACCTAAGGCCCAGACAGCCGGAGCATTTATTTTGGATAAATTCCACTCTATGCTTCTGCTCCCCTGAGAGATTCTGTCCGATTTCGGTTCGTTAATCATAAAATTTCCATCTTCTATAATTTCTTTTACCGTTCCTAAAGTTGCTATTTTTTCTATCAGGTCAAAGTCCGCTTTCAAAGCTATCATATTTACTATATAGTAACTTCTGAACGGTATATTTTGAGCGTTCAAAAAATCTATAACTTCACTTTGACTTTTTTCAGCTACATTAAGGAGGTTACGGTATACGAATTCCGTCTTTTTTTCTTTCCCCCTGATAAGGCTGACAGCACTTACATCAGCTTGTTCATTTAAAATAACCACTACAGCCAGGGCTGTTTTATTTTCCTTTTGTCTAATTTTCACATTGATTTTATCTTTAATCTGAGCAAAAGAACAAAGATGAATCAGAGAAAACAAAAAGATAAATGTATTAAGTTTCTTCATAATCAAAATGTTAAATTATGCAGCTGAAATGGAGACTTTCATTTCGACTTTACTGGCATAGGCAGTTGCTGCGTCCCTTACCCATGCTCCTTGTTCGTGTGCTTTTACTCTGGCTTCCAGTCTCTCCTTATTGCATGGGCCATTTCCATTCACTACACTCCAAAATTCATCCCAATCAATTGGTCCGAAATCATAATGTTGTGTCAATTCATTATATTTGAGTAACGGGTCAGGTACACTTATCCCTAATATATTCGCTTGCGGAATGGTCATATCAACAAATCTTTGTCTTAATTCATCATTTGAAAATCGTTTGATTTTCCAGGCAATTGATTGAGCAGAATGAGGAGAATCAGCATCGCCCGGACCGAACATCATCAAAGATGGCCACCACCATCTGTTGAGTGCATCCTGAGCCATTTCCTTTTGTTCAGCTGTTCCCTGACATAGCGTTAATAATATTTCATACCCCTGACGCTGGTGAAATGATTCTTCTTTACACACACGAACCATTGCCCGTGCATATGGTCCATAAGAACAACGACAGAGTGGTACCTGATTCATGATGGCTGCTCCATCCACCAACCAGCCAATAGCACCAATATCAGCCCACGACAATGTTGGATAGTTGAAAATACTGGAATATTTTGCTTTTCCTGAATGTAATTGATCCAGCATATCAGATCTTGAAATTCCCAGTGTTTCTGTGGCAGAGTAAAGATATAAGCCATGTCCAGCTTCGTCCTGAACCTTGGCAAGCAGCGCCAGTTTTCTTTTCAGACTTGGAGCCCTGGTTATCCAGTTTCCTTCAGGCAGCATTCCGACAATTTCGGAATGAGCATGTTGTGATATTTGTCTGATAAGTGTCTTCCTGTAAGCATCCGGCATCCAATCTCTTGCTTCTATTTTTTCATCTTTGTCAATGATGGATTGAAATCTTTGTTCAAGTGAATTTATTTGCTCCATGATGATATTTTTACTATTGCTATAATGATTAAAGTTGAAAAGAGTTTTTGAAACTTAATGGTTTAACGCTTTGCTGATAAAATGAGTTAACTCGATTTCCAGAGCGTCGATTCTTTGTTTTTTCACCGCTGAATATGACCAACTTAATGTTTTTATAATGATGTTAAAAATAATATCTACATTCTTAAAGTCAAATTTA
>JACMLK010000336.1 GCA_014379665.1 Saprospiraceae bacterium
AAATTAATTAAAAATTCAGCAATTTAACATGTCTGAATAATATAATGGTAAATAATAAAGTTATAAACCTTTATATAGTTTTAATAACTGCTATTTATCGACAAATGTTCAGTTTTCTTCTATCAGTTTGAATAAAAAACGTTTTCGGTTGTTGATTAAACAAATTGGTTACTTATTTTATTAGGTCATCAAAATTTAAAAATCCATAGGATATTTTTTTTGAAATCTTAAAATTTCGATATAAATATCCATTAATAAAATTACTGAAATGAAAAATTTCACTTTTTGTATTTTAATATTAGCATTTAGCCTTTTCATTTGTAACAAAAACAGTGCCCAATATACAGAAGTAGGTGTGGGTTTAGGATTTTCTACCTATTGGGGTGATTTAAACGGACAGAGTTTCAGCAAAAATGTTATAAAAAATAGTGGTTTAGCCATCCAACTTTCAGCTAGAAAAATTATTAAGAAGTATATAGGTGTTAAGGGATCCTTTTCATATGGTAGCATGAAAGGTGATGATGCTAATTCTTCGCGTGACTGGCAAAAACTTAGAAACCTGAATTTTAAATCCTCCATTATGGAATTGGCTTTGACAGGGGAGTTTTACCTTTTTGGTTATGACACAGAACCGGGTAGTTCTGTGTTTTCACCTTATCTAACAGCCGGAATTGCAGCGTTTAGATTTGACCCAAAGACCATTTACCAAGGTAATGAAGTAAGGCTACAGCCATTGGGAACTGAAGGACAAGGTATGACGGGATTTAAAAATAAATATAGTCTTTACAGTTTTAGTATTCCATTTGGAGCCGGAGCTAAATTCCTGATCAGTGATAAGGTTAATGTAAGTATAGATGTGATAATCAGAAGAGCATTTACTGACTATCTTGATGATGTAAGTAGTAAATATGTTAACTATGACGACCTTAATGCAGGAAACGGAACACTTGCGGCAAATCTTGGAAACAGGATGAATGAATATCTGGGCCAATCTGAACCTGTACAATTACAAACAGGGACACAACGAGGAGGAGCTATAGTAAATGATTATTATATTATGAGTTTTGTTTCAATGAATATAATGCTCAATGATGGTTCAAGAAATTTTGGTTCAGGTAAAATAATTTGCCCCAAATTTTAGCCTCCATTAAAATTAAGTCACCCATTGATTGGAAGAAAGTAAGACAATATTAAAGAAATACTGGGGTTATGATGAATTCCGAACTCCTCAGGAGGAGATAATCCAATCAATACTTAACAAAAAAGATACCATAGCTCTTCTGCCAACTGGAGGTGGTAAATCTGTTTGCTTTCAGGTGCCTGCTTTAATACTGGAAGGTAAAACTTTGGTCATTTCTCCTTTGATTGCATTAATGCAAGATCAGGTAAACGCACTTAATAGCAAAGGTATCCGTGCAAAATCGCTTAATGCCAATCTTGCTTATACGGAAATAGATATCATTCTAGATAACTTTGTATATGGATATTTGAAGATACTATATGTTTCGCACGAACGAATTTCATCTGAATTATTTATAACAAGACTACAAAAAACAAAAGTCAGTCTGATAGCGGTGGATGAAGCACATTGCATATCTCAATGGGGATACGATTTCCGCCCATCTTATTTCAATATTCCACGATTACGGGAGATCCATCCTAATGTACCCATGATTGCTTTAACTGCCACAGCCACAGAAAAGGTGATAAGCGATATAAGTGAAAAACTGGAACTGCGAAAGCCTGATATCTTCAGAAAAAGTTTCTCCAGAGAAAATCTTGGTTTAACCATCATTCATTCTGAAAACAAAAGAAGTGACATCCTTCAATTGCTGTCCAAGGTAAAAGGATGTACTATTATCTATGTCAGGAACCGCAAGCAAACCATTGAAATCGCACAATGGATCTCTGAACATGGTATATCATGTGTCTCTTATCATGGTGGCATGGAGCGGAGTATCAGGGAGCGAAACCAGTTGGCATGGATGACAAATCGTGTCCGTCTTATCGTTGCCACAAATGCCTTTGGCATGGGAATTGACAAATCTGAAGTAAGGCTTGTAATCCATATGGATGTTGCACCAAGCATTGAAGAGTATTATCAGGAAGCCGGAAGAGCTGGAAGAGATGGAAATATGGCATATGCTGTGACTGTAATAGACGACACAGATCTTAAAGAAGCAGTTTCTCATTTTGAAGATCAATTTCCACCCCTTGATTTTATCTCCATGGTTTATGAAAAATTATGCAGATATTACAAAGTGGCTTATGGGTCCGGAATGGATGAGAGCTACGATTTTCAAATGTTTGATTTTTGTGAATATATGGAAACTCCTGTCAGAAAAATATTTCACACATTAAGTATCCTCGAAAAAGAAGGTTGGATAACTTTTTCAGAAGCCTATAGGGAACCATCCCGTATCATGATTTTGGCAGACCATACAAATTTACAATTTAATGATCCAACCGCTTCTCACAAAAATGCTATCATGACTCATTTGCTTAGAAAATATGAAGGCCTTTTTGTGGATCCAGTAAAAATAGACGAAACACGAATTGCCAAAGAAATGGACATGGAAGAAGTACAGCTCGTCCATTATCTGAATATTCTAAAATCTGAAGGAATCATATCATATCAACCAAGGGCTTCATGTCCTCAAATCACATTTCAGCAACCTAGGCCAACTTCTGACTCGTTTTCCATTGACAAACAATCTTATTTCCAACGTAAAAAAATGGCAAAGGAAAGACATGATGCTATGCTGGCCTTTTTGAACAATGAAGATGTTTGCCGACAAAAAGTAATAGAAGAATATTTTGGAGAAACAGGTCGGGATTGCCGCCGGTGTGATATTTGCTTAGGTGCAGCCAATGATACTTTATCACCTGATCAAATCAACATGATATACAACCACCTTATCAAAATTGTACAGCAACAATCTATCAGCATTAAACAATATGCCGGAATTTATCCTTTCAATAAAAGAAAAAAAATCATTCGGATGGTTAAACAATTTGAAGCTGAAGGATTATTTATGTTGGATAATATGGGTATGATATATTTGAAAAATAAATGAATAAAGCTCCCATTAGCATTTATTGTACGGTTACTAACGATTTGAATCAGGATCAGCGTATGCATCGTATTTGTACATCAATGATCACATTTGGCTATGAGGTTACTTTAATAGGGCGTCAGAGACCACATTCCACAAAATTTCTTCCCTTTCCATTCAAACAGCACAGACTGGCCTGTTATTTTCAGACCGGATTTTTATTTTATGCAGAATTCAATTTGCGGCTATTTTTTTATTTACTTTTTAGAAAAGTAGATATTATTTATTCAGTGGATCTTGATACGATAGCGCCGTGTGCATTGATTAATATCCTCCGAAGTAAAAAATTGATTTTTGATGCTCACGAATACTTTACAGAAACACCTGAACTGTTACATCGGCTGTTTGTAAAAAAGTTTTGGCAGTTGATTGGAAATATTTTTGTTCCAACTGCAGACCTACATATCACTGTTAATGAAAGCCTGGCAATAATACTTGCAAACATCTATCATAGAAATTTTGAAATTATCTATAATGTTCCGGCACTTTCATCAAATGATGTACCTATAATAGCGAAGAAACCATATATATTATATCAGGGTGTGCTCAATAAGGGCAGAGGAATAAAAGAAATGACTGAAGCAATGGACTATATTGAAGATATAGACCTGTATATCATTGGAGAGGGTGATTTATCTGATTCTTTAAAGAACATTGTGGCTAAAAGCAATTCCAGGAACAAAATCCATTTCCTGGGTTGGCTATTGCCAGATGAAATCAAAAAATATACCTTGGGTGCTACTTTAGGTTTGAATCTTCTGGACGGAAGAAGCCAGAGTTATTATTATTCTTTGGCTAATAAGTTTTTTGACTACATGCATGCAGAAGTACCTTCAGTCAATATGAATTTTCCTGAATATAGTAAAATCATTAAAAAATTTAATGTTGGAATGATGATCCGAATCATGGATAAAAAGGAGATCGCTTCATCGATCAATATGGCCCTTAATACTCCCGGATTCCTGGATAATTTAAAAAATAATTGTCAAGTGGCTAAACTGGTATTTAACTGGCAGCATGAAGAGGAAAAATTAAAAAAATGCCTGACATTACTTTAATGCAGGTAATTCAGATTTTGTCTGATCAATAACCTCATTAAATTGTGCAAGAAGTACAGGTTCCGTGATTCCCTTTTTTGCATCAAAATTCTTTGCAAATTCCGGCAGTGAAAAGGAAGCAATAATTTTTGCCGTGTGGTAAGGAAATCTGATTTTTGCCGCTTCAAGTACACTTTTACCTCCGCGGGCACCTGTAGATGTAGCCATAAGAAGCATTGGTTTATTTTGAAAAGTTTTAGTTTCTGCCCTTGAAGCCCAATCAAATATATTTTTAAAAGCCGACGAGTATGATCCGTTATGTTCTGCAAGCGAAATGATCAGTAAATCGGCCGTACCAATAATGCGAAGAAATTCCATTGCTTCTTTGGGATAACCTGATTCTTTTTCTTTATCCACACTAAATACGGGCATTTCAAAATCATTCAGATCTAAAATTTTGATATCCTCATCCTTAAAAAACGTAGTGGCATATGTTGCCAGTTGCTTATTTATGGATTTTTTACTGCTGCTTCCTCCAAACGCTACTATCTTCATTTTTATTTTAGGATTTTTCATAAGCTTACTTTTTTACTTAAATCTAACAAAATATTGTAATTACAAAAGTATAAAACTTTTTATCCAAGCAGCATCGGTACTTCCATCAGCAGAATTTCGCAATTTTTATCCGCATGAAAATTAACAGCATCCACATCCCATATTCCAATTCCGTCTCTGGATGACAATTTTTGGGTTTCCACCGTTACCTCCCCGCTTATCACAAAAACGTATAGGCCGTTGCCTGTCCTTTTGAATTTGTATATCTGTTTATTTCCTTCATCAAGATTACCAAAATGAAACCATGCGTCCTGATGTATCCAAACTCCCTCATCATCAGGGTTTGGTGACAATATCTGCAGAAGATTATTTTTAATGTCTTCTGTCTGAATTGTTATTTGATCGTATCTGGGTTTGACATTTTTTTTATTGGGCAAAACCCAAATCTGTAGAAATTTAACTTCCTGAGTCAGGTTTTTATTTTTTTCACTATGCATAATACCGCTCCCTGCACTCATTACTTGAATATCACCTTTTTTTATGACCGCAATATTTCCCATACTGTCCTGATGTTCCAGATCACCCTCCAATGGAATTGATACAATTTCCATATTATCGTGCGAATGCTTGCCAAAACCCATACCTCCACTCACTACATCATCATTCAATACACGCAATACACCAAAATTCATTCGTTCCGGATTGTAATAATCGGCAAAACTGAAAGTGTGATGACTATCGAGCCATCCGTGATTTGCATGCCCTCGGGTTTCAGCTTTATGTAAGATTGTTTTTGCCATGAATTTTGATGAAGTGTTTGTTTTTTGGTTAATTCCTGTTGATTTGTGTTCAATAAATGGGTTCAAGGCTTTATCGTCTTTAATATCACTTTTAATCAGTTTATGGAAAGCTCCTGAAGCCACCATTCCAAATCCTATCATTCCCTTTTTAATAAATTCTTTTCTCTCCATTTTTACTGAAATAAACTTTGAAAAATTATACATCAAATTTACAGGTTCTGAAGGGAATAGAAAAA
Source organism: Saprospiraceae bacterium (assembly GCA_014379665.1). Lineage (GTDB taxonomy): Bacteria > Bacteroidota > Bacteroidia > Chitinophagales > Saprospiraceae > OLB9. Next base: position 5,745 of record JACMLK010000336.1, read on the forward strand.
TCCGTTAAAACCATTTTTACACCTTCTTTGGCGGAAGGTCAAAGGCTACAGCATCATGCTCAAAATGTTCTTTATGAGATCCATCACAAAACGGTTTATTATTAGAATGGCCGCAGCGACATACACTCACAACTGTTCTGCCCTGAAGGCCATATTCTTTGCCTGATGCATCAGTGATGATAAAATCTCCTTCAATTTTGAGTGAACCGTTGGAATTGACCGTTATTTTTGTTGGTGCAGACATGGATAGCTTATTTTATGAATGATTAAAAAGGAAAATATCTCTGATTGTCGGATACATTATAACTATAGTAAACATAAATTGTTCTCTATAAAGTAAACCATCTCAAATATCATTATTTTTGATAACTTCGTTTTTCCAGTACTTTCACATTTTTAAATCTAATTGAACCCGAATTATGAAAATTTTCCAATTTAATATACGATTTCTTTTACTATTCTTTTCTGTATGGCTGGTCGGAGGATGTCAAAAAACAGATCCGGATACTACTACTGATCCACCTGTATTGAATGACCCTATGCAATACGGGATTCCTTTTAAAGAGATCCCCGTCACTTCTGACATTGTAATGTATGAAATCAACGAGAGAGCATTTAGTGTTGCAGGAACCTTAACCGGGATATTATCACGTATTGATTCAATTGATGTATTGGGGGTAAATGTCATCTGGCTCATGCCCATTCATCCGATAGGCAAAATCAATACCGTAAATTCTCCTTACTGTATACAAAACTTCACAGAAGTAAATCCGGAATACGGTAATTTAGAAGATCTCCGTAAATTGGTCGAAGAAGCACACAAACGCAAAATATCGGTTATTCTTGACTGGGCTGCAAACCATACTTCATGGGATAATCCCTGGATCCAAAACAAAGCCTGGTACACTCAGGATGGCAATGGCAACATAATCCACCCGGCAGGTACCAACTGGCAAGACGTGGCTGATCTGAACTTTGATAACGCAGAAATGCGTCTGGAGATGATCAAATCCATGAAATATTGGGTGTTGCAGGCCAATGTAGATGGATTCAGGTGTGATGCAGCGGATTTTATTCCTTTTGCTTTCTGGAAACAAGCCATTGATTCTCTACGTAAAATACCCAACAGAAATATCATTATGCTGGCAGAAGGAGCCAGAAAAGATCATTTTAATGCAGGGTTTGAGATGAATTTTGGATGGGATTTTTTCAATAAAAACAAAAATGTATTCAAAAACAACCAATCAGCATCAGGATATTTTGAGACGCACCAATCAGAGTATGTCGGAATTCCTACCGGTGTCCATAGGCTACGTTTCACTTCCAATCATGACGAATGCGCCTGGGATGATACTCCCCTTGGATTGTTCAATGGTAAAGCCGGGTCAATGGCTGCATTTGTCCTGACGGCATATGTGGGTGGTATACCCCTGATATACAATGGACAAGAAGTGGGATGTCCGGTAAAGCTTCCTTTTTTTAGTAAATCACCCATCAACTGGACCACCAATCCTGACATGATGCAGCATTATAAAAAGCTGATCGCTATCAGAGCAATTAACCCTGCAGCACGTCTAGGAACATTGGAAAATTTCTCCACGACAGATATTGCAGCATTCAGGCGCAAATCAGGAAATAATGAGGTCTTGATTTTGGTCAATGTACGTAGTACCAATAAATCATATAGTATTTCATCAGTGCTACAAAATTCGAATTGGAAAGATGGTATGACCGATGAAAATACAACGTTGGGTTCAAGTATTAATCTGAATCCTTTTGAATACAAAATACTTATAAAATGATAAACTCCCGGTCAGATGACTATCAGGCATGCCACCGGTAAAGGCTATCGTTTACTTGTCACGAAGGCAGAAAGGCACGAAGGTTCACGAAGGGGATTAAGGGGCACAAGTTAAAAAGTTGCGCCAGCAGTGCTTCCGGTCGGATGACTATCAGGCATCCCACCGGTAAAAGCTACCGTTTATTTGCCAGGAAGGTGTAAAGTCACGAAGGTTCACAAAGGATATCAAAAATAAAATTTGCATCTTTATTCAGAAAAACCTATTTTTGCAGATAGGTAAAAAGAGTCTGCATTTGATTTTCATTTATTTTGTGGCTTTCTGTATACCCCTATTTAAGTTGTTTTTATTTGTAACATGTCATGTCCCTTTTATCAAATAAAATCCGACTTATGAAATTTGTTTTTACCATTCTTTTTGTACTTTCCTCCTTTACTTGTTTTTTGCAACCACAGATATGGAATCCCCGTGGAATCGGAGGTGGTGGTGCTTTATTTTCACCCAGTATAAATCCACTAAATCCAAATGAATATTATATTGCTTGTGACATGAGTGAGCTTTTCCATACCGTTGATTTTGGATTGAGTTATACACAGGTTCATTTTGATCAATTTCAGGGGGGACATAATTCAAAAGTTTGTTATACTTCTACCCCAGGTCTTTTGTATTCAGTACGTTATGTAAATGACATTGCTACACCTTGT
>JACMLK010000337.1 GCA_014379665.1 Saprospiraceae bacterium
AAAATTTACAGAACTATTAACCATAATCCTGAATTATCTGAGCAATGTCACGTTACCTTGCTTTTTATATTCTTCTCCATTTATGCACAGAACTCTTAAATAATATGCGTATGCATCCGGAGGCAATTCTTTGCCATTATAAGAGCCATCCCAGCCTGTATTTTTATCATTGGTCCGAAATAATTCCTGTCCCCACCTGTTATAAATGATGAGCTCCAATTCGTCAATAAAATTACTTCTTACATACAAAATGTCATTATTGCTATCATTATTAGGAGTAAAAGCATTCGGAATATAAACGTCAGTTTCATCACATTTTGCCAATCGTAAGGTGACTACGACTTCATCTGTTGCTGTACATCCATTTTCATCCGTCACGGTAACAACGTATCCGGTGGTTTCTTTTGGACTTACAGTTATTGATGTCGTTGTCTCCCCTGTACTCCATATATATGAAGCACCTAAGATAATATCTGACACAAATATATCCAGACTTTCACCTTCAAAAATAGTAAAATCCGGTTCTGCATCCACACTAACATTGACATCTTCTCCTGCTGTGGCATCAATAGATTTTTCTTGTTTACAACCTGATATTTTATTTGTAACCAAAACGGTGAGTGTCCTGTCTGATGTCAAAATGACTTTAGGATTAGCAGTATTAACACCGGATTGAAACAATTCTGCCGGACTCCAACTAAAAGTATATTGTTCGGGATCATTTATGTTTAAAATTATCTCTGATGGTTGGTCCAAACAAAATATTTCCGGGGCGGATATATCAAAATCGAAAGGCTCAGAGACTTTAGGAGTAATGGTCTTGTTTTCCATACATCCTGTCTCAAGATGAGTCACCAATACATTGAATGTAACACCTTCTACCGCATTTACTAAAGGAGTATTTGTTGAACCACCGGAGATGATATATTCTGACGGAGTCCATAAAAACTGGTATGCCTGTGGATTGATAATATTTAATGTGATATTATTTGCCTGATTAATGCAGAGGCTGTCATCCAAATCAATAGTAAAATCAAAAATGAAAATTTTTGCATTAATGGTATCGGAATCCGAACATCCATAAATATCTGTTGCATTCATGACAAATTGCTTATCTGCATTTATCACTGAATGGTAAGATGGGCCATGCGAAATGACATTACCATCCATATCATACCAGGTATATACAATATCAGCAAGATTTGATGATGCAGACAGCTTCAAAGAATCCCCAACACATAATATCATATCTGGAATAGGTTCCAATCTCACCTGAGGGTTGACCACAACATTTTTGATCACATCCTTAAAGGGACATACCCCCACAAGATTTTCAAGCCGTACATTAAAGACACCATAATCAGGATACAAATAACACGGACTTTTATCTATTGAAATATCTGTTGTTGTCAGCGAATCCCCAAAATTCCATTTTATAAAACCATTATAATTTCCTATTTCATCAAAACAAATTTCATATTTGCCGCATTCTGACAATTCAAAATCAAAATCAACCACCGGATTTTCCGATATTGTAAACAAAATCGAATCCCTAAGTACACAACCATACTGATTGGTCACATTATAAAATAAATGAAATGATTGAGTTTCAGTATGACCTATTGCTATGGTAGGTGTGGCTGTATTGGCCCCGGAAATGATGTGACTGTCATTGTCCCAGACAAAACTATTTAAATGACCCGGAACGAGATTTAAGGTAAGGACTTTTGTAGTATCACCTTTGCAAATAGCAAATGGTGAAACATCTTCAATTTTAGGAAGTTGATTCGTGACTGTAATAGCTGCAGGATTGGTTGAACACGATTCTCCGGCAAATTGGACATAAAATGTTTGGGAATCGCCCACAAAATGTACATCTACATTTTCTCCACTGGCAATTACATTGGATATAAAAGGATCTGTACTCCAGGAATAAGTACCTTGTCCCATACCTCCGGTCACATGTAAACTTACATTACCATCACAACTTGTGGTATCTCCTTCGATATTAAGCACTACACCTCCTTCCAATGCAACTATATCTACTTTGGACTCTACACTACACAGACCATCAGAAACAGTAACATTATACGTGGTGTTGACTGTAACCGAAACTTTTGGGTTGGAAGGATCCGTCAAATCCAGACCGGTAGTGGGTGACCAGGTATAAGTCCAATCAGGATTAGGATTTGCCACAAACGTTTTTTGCTGATTTGGACAGAGAATCACAGGGTCTGATAGAAATGAAATGGTGGCAAACGGCCCCGGTAAAAAAGAACTCTTTATGGTATCAGTACATCCATTACTAAAATAAGTAATCATGTCCAAATATAAAATACTATCCTTTGGCAAAGTGATATCAAAACTACTTCCTGTAAAATGCTGAGGATTATGAAGTGTGCCCGCTGACCATACTATAATATCAGCTAATATATTTTTAGATAGCGTATCAATGTAATTGAACGTCAAGGTAACGTGATTGTCATCAGGACATTCCACCGGTGTGTATCCAAAATCCGCATTAGGAAGCAAGTTACTTGCGGAGATTTCTTTTGATGTGAAAACTTTACATGTACCCAAAAATCCTGTTTCCAATGTAATATGTAAATTGGATACATTTATTGGGGTTGTAATGATGACCGGATTGCCTGTTAAAGTCTGATTTCCGACAGTCCAGACAGAAGAAGTAACCGTGGCAAAAGGATTGATGGAACCGGATATATTTGTTAATCTGATCTCTGCAACACCACTCTGAGGACATCCTACCAAATCAAAATTAAAATCAGATTGTGGTATCAGATCATTGATGTTTAAAATCTTATTAAACGTGGAAGTACAACCATTGGATGCTTTCACCACCAGCGATACTTCTGCATTAAAAAATTTGGATAATTGGATAGTAGGTGATTTTCCGTTGTAAAAACTTGAAATCCCGTTTTGGATAATGGTCCATGTCCAGTTATTTATTTCATAACCCGGCTCATTCACCAATGATAGATCATTTAGAGTAAGACTTATGGTATCACTACCTTCTTCACATCCGGATAGTGAGTAAGAAAAATCAGGTACAATATTATTTTCAAATAATGCAATCTGCCTGATTGTGGAATCAATGCAACCATCAGTTTCTCTTATGGCGTGCAGACTGACCGTATATATTCCGGATGACGGAAAGGTAAATACAGGATTTTTTTCGATCGAGTTAAAAGCCGGATCGGACATCGGATAATTAAAGTTCCATACATAACGATCTGAACCAATACTTTCATTACTAAAAGAAACCGTAAGTCCCGTACACACCGTTTCAGAGGTAGAAAATAAGGAAACAAGTGGTTTCAATACAAATGTTTTGGTCAAATTCAAATTACAGGAGCCAACAAATTTGTTGTCTAACGTAACAGTTATTTCTGAAGTATTGAAAGGTACTTCCAGGATAAAAGAACTACCTGAAAAAGATTGGTTGCCAATAACCCAGTTTGAAGATTCAATTACGGCAAACGGGTTTAGTGTTTGAGAGATGTTATTAAATTGTAATTTAACTTTACCATCAACTGCACAACCTATTTGTACATAATTAAAATCAATTTCAGGTATTACTTCATCAATAATTACCGTTTTGATTAAGGATGATTTACATCCGTTATTTGCCGTAACAGACATCTCAATCTCGGCATTTCCCTGATATGCCAACCGTATTACCGGATTTTTCCCAACATATGTTTTAGTAATTCCGTTTTGAGTAACTGTCCAAACCCATTGGTCTAACACATATCCAGGTTCATCAAAAACGGATAAATCGGTTAGTAATAATTGGAGTGAATCTTCATTTTAGTCACAGTCTTTCAATGCATAAGTGAATGCTGCATCAATTTTATTATTAAATACAGCTACTTGTTGAATGAGCGTATCAAAACATCCGTCAGAACCCCTGGTAGCCCTTAACCGTACATTATAAATCCCGGAAGCAGGAAATGTAAATACGGGACTAGCCTGAGTAGATTTAAAAATCGGATCTGTGCTCGGGTAATTAAAATCCCATTGAAAATTACCGGAACTTAAGCTGTTATTATAGAATTCCACCGTCAATCCGTCACAATTAGATTCCGAAGTGGTAAATTGTGCAAATGGTGGCTGACTACAAACCCTGACATTGAACTGAAAATCTCTACGTACAATACTCAGCAACACACCATTTCTGTATTCTTCCACGCAGATACCAACCAGAAACTGACCTACAAGATTTGGGGTGGCATTTAATTCACCTGTCTGACTGTTTATGGTTAAAGGAACTCCGCCCATAACATCAGTTAAAGAATACGGAGGTGCCCACATGATATTGTTGAATGGAGGAAAATTTGGTGGTTGAGGTTTTGGGTTTATTCTTGTGGCGCCCAACGACGGAGTACATAATTTATATACCAATGAGTCCCCCTCTTTATCAGTGGCGGAATGATCAAATAATAGCGGTTTGTTGGCACAAATATACACATCAGGCCATTGATTGAATGTGGGTGAATTATTACCTAATATCATAGCTTCTTCCGTCACTGTGACATAATATGTACCTCCCGTTTCCAATGGTTCTATTACATTATTTAAAGATGCATTTCTGCAGCATCGTTGATATGCCAATATGTAGCCGCCAGGTCTGAAAGGTAGTCTTACGCTTCCCAGATAGGTAGTTTCGTGGACGCAAACCTGGGTCCCTTCAAATCCACAATCGCTTTGTATGTATTCATTGAGAGTATCGGAAGACATAAAAGGTATTTTTATCTGACCATTATTGGCTAGCCATTGAGCTAATGCGCCACCACTGGTAAAAATACCAATAGATGCCGGATCATCAAACTCCGCTTCCGGAGACCCCAGAAAACAATCCCGCCTCAGCACCAACTTTACCTGATATATTTCACCTCCCAGATGTCTGTACGTGAGGTTACCTCCAACTATATGCGTAGTGTGAATATCTGCAGGTATAAATAGTGACATTAAAATCACTATACATGCAAATTTAATTTTAAAAACTTTTATTAAATGTTTCATCCTTATGGATTATTTCGTTTATTATTATTTCTGGATGCTCTTAATATTTCAACCCTTCTTTCTTTTGCCGCTTTAAGGTTATAAATGGAATTCCTTTCATCGTCAAGGTTACCAACTACATCAGGAGGTGCCAGTTCTTTACCGAATGATATGTCGGTGATGACTAACTGTCCTGAGTTAAAATATGATTTAAGGTCTTCATTATCATAAAATATCAGTTCATTTTTTACTGCATTTACCCGTCTCTGTCCAAGAGTAAGATTATATTTAGAGTCTGCTCTTGGTGATGCATATCCTTTCAGAATTAGTTCTACTTTATTGCCCGTTTCGAGTTCCTGTTTCAATGAATTTATAAAACGTTTAAACTTGTCATATCCACCTATCACATTTCCTTCGAAAAAGATTTCATAATTATTATTAAATGTATCTCTTTCATTTTTTGGAAGAGGTTTAATAAATTTCTCTTTATAAACTTCTTTCCTATTAAGGTAACTTGAAACTAAATCCCCATACTTTGCCTTGGTTGTTGTCTTCCTACTATCTATATCCGGCAAATCGTTATCAAAATAAAGGGTGATCGGAAGTAAATCCTGAAGTACAAATTTATCCAGATAAAGGTCCCGCCTGATTAAACCTGATTTATCATATGGTCGGGTATCTATAGTGTCTATGGCATCTGTATATCCTGGTTTGGAAGCTATTATTCTATACAATTTTCCTCTATCCAACATAAAATTAAATTCATTGGACAAAAGATTTAATTCAACAATTTCTTTTTTAGCCTGATCTGACATGTCAATCAATGTAACAGTGGTACTATCCAAAGGCAGTTTTCCAACTGTTGTAAAAGTAAAAACATCAAGCAACATCATATCTGTGCTTAAATACATTTTCTTTACAAAAGACTCTGACCTATCCATATCAATGGTAGATAGTGCTATGGTGTCAGGATAGTAATTTTCTCTTTCTGCAATTATAATATAATTTCTATCTGCTGCCAATGGGAATTTATGTTCATTACCATCATCATTTCGGAATCTGGCTATTTCCACACCACTATCTTTATCTTTTAAGATAACGGTCGCTTTTTTAAGTATCCTGCCTGTCAGTTTATCATAAGTAAGGGCATTCAGGTCAATCACCAGTTTAATGATGTTTAATTTATAAACGTCATAGCAACAGGACTCAAAATGATCATCCAGAAACAAGGCTCCTTCCCTGTTGGATGAGATGTAGGCAGCATCACCTTCCATGTTTTCAGCGTAGTAAATATCGTTGTAGCTGCTGTTATACGGAACTCCCAAACCTACTACACTACCGAATGCATCGTTGATTTTACCTGATTTATAAAAATCATAACCACCTAATCCTTCTCTTCCATCCGAACTGAAAATTAAAAAATCAGTCAAAATATTATAAAAAGGAGTTATCTCATTGAAAGCAGTGTTTATTTCTTTTAAATTCACAGGTTCTGAAAATCCGAATTTAGGATCAATAATAGTGTACCATATATCCAGTCCACCTAAACCTCCCTGCCTGTCAGAAACAAAATAAAGTATGTCTTTTCCTGTACTCTTATCTTTTGAAATGTGCGGATGAGTAGAAGTGCTGCCGGGAATATTTATTGGATCAGGAAGCCTTATTTCATTTGATAAAGTACCGGATTCATCCATCGTACTACTGTAAATCTCACATTGGATGTCAGTGCCATTGATATAGTTGCACATGGT
>JACMLK010000338.1 GCA_014379665.1 Saprospiraceae bacterium
GTTGATCTCCAAAAGATAGCACAGGAAGACCTTTTACATCGCCTTCATGCATACGATGCGATATGTGTCAGAAGTGCGACCAAAGTCCGCAAAGAATTGATTGATGCCTGTCCCAATCTAAAAGCCATTGGGAGGGGAGGCGTTGGAATGGACAATATTGATGTGGATTATGCCAGATCAAGAGGCATTTCAGTGATCAATACACCGGATGCATCATCGAGGTCAGTCGGAGAACTGGCGATGGCACATATGCTTAGTTTATCCAGATTTTTATATCAATCAAACAGGCAAATGCCAGCGGAAGGCGAGACGAAATTTAATGACCTGAAAAAGGCGTATGCTAAAGGTAGAGAGTTGGAAGGTAAAATGCTCGGCATCATCGGAATGGGCAGGATAGGTCAGGAGACTGCAAAAGCAGGTCTTGGCATGGGAATGAATATTCTTGCTGTTGATCCTTATGTCAAAGAGGTCGCAGTGGCAGTAGGCCCGGCAGGTCTTGGCTTTAAGGTTATCCTGAAGACAATTTTGATGGAAGACATGCTGGAGGATGCGGATTATATTTCATTACATATACCTTCCGTAGGCAAAGCTATTCTGGGAAGAGAAGAATTTTCAAAAATGAAGGAAGGCGTTTTTATTATAAATGCAAGTCGAGGAGGTACCATTGATGAAGATGCATTATTGGAAGCTCTAAATTCAGGCAAGGTAGCAGCAGCAGGTTTGGATGTTTTTGACAATGAGCCTACTCCCCGAAAAGATATTCTCACCCACCCAAGGATTTCGTTAACGCCACATATCGGGGCCTCAACCATAGAAGCTCAGGATAATATTGGAAAAGAGCTTGCACAAAAATTAATTGCGGTATTAACAAAAAAAAATCAGATTTAAATGGGAAAGGCTAATTTTAATTACGTTCCCGTAATTTCATTTAATCAATAATAGGTTGCTGTTTTGAGATAATCACGCACATATTCACTGATACCTTCTTCGAGGGATCTGAATGCTTTGTCATATCCTGCTGACCGGAGTTTTGACATATTGGCTTCCGTATAATACTGATAGGAATCCCTGATATCTTTCGGTATGTCGATATATGAAATATTTTTTTTGACCTCCATGGCAGTGAATGTGTTTTGGGCCAGCTCATAAAAAGTTCTTGCCTTTCCTGTACCCATATTGTAAATTCCGCTTTGTGTCTGTTTGTTTTTCATAAAAAACATAAGCATATCGAGAATGTCCTTTACATATATAAAATCACGGCGTTGTTGGCCATCTTTATATTCAGGTTTATGCGATCTGAACAATTTCATTCCACCCGTATTTTTTATCTGTTGATAAGTGTGGAATACTACAGAGGCCATACGGCCTTTGTGATATTCATTCGGGCCATACACATTAAAAAACTTGCAGCCAATCCAAAACGGGGGATGATCTATTTGTGATAAAGCCCAGACATCAAAATCGTGTTTACTTTTTCCATAGGGATTCAGAGGTAATAAAGTCTTTATTTTGGAATGATCGTCATCAAATCCCAATTCACCATTACCATAAGTAGCTGCACTGGAAGCATAAATCAAAGGGATAGCTCTTGCAGCACATACATTCCATATTCTTTTACTGTAATTGAGGTTTAACTGTTCGAATATCTCAGCATCCAATAGTGTTGTATCTGTTCGTGCACCTATGTGAAAGACAAAATCGACTTTTTGAGTCGTTTTTTCAAACCAGTCAAGAAAGATATCCCGGTGCATCCACTCTCTGACCACTTTATCATTTGTATTTTTATCCTTGTACAATTTGTAAAAATCGTCCACAACAACTACATCTCTTTTATATCCTTCTTCATTCAATCTGGTGAGTAGACAAGAGCCTATAAATCCCGATACACCGGTAAGTATGATCATCGTTAATGTTACTTTTATGAAGGTTCAAAGATAATCTAAATATTTGTGATTACTTTTGTCACTAATATAAGTTGTTGAATTGCTAAGTTGCTAAGTTGTTAGATTTGTAGGATTTGTTGATTTGCTTAATTACTAAGTTGTTGGTAAAGGATTTCATTTGAAAATAGAGACACATTAAATGTTTATGATATTATTTAAAGGGCTAAGTGCAAGGAATTTTATTTTCATTCTAATAACGTTAATAGCAAAGTTAACCCTGAATGCTCAGGATATATTGGTTACAACCAAAACCATAACATTGGGTCTTGATACCGTACAGCTGATTATCCATGAAAAAAAAGGTGAACAGATCGTATATATTCATGTACATGAAAACGAAACCGCATCTCTTGAGGCAGGTCTTGATGTTTTAAACAAATACGGAGGAAAATTAGTAACACTGAAACATACTTTTGACGGAACAACCAACAGGTTTGTAACTTTTAGGTATAACAATTCGACGTACCAGTTTGATCCTAACAGAATTTATACAACCAATGATTCTTTGCTTCAAAGTAAAATCAGCGTGGTGGATGGAATTGGAAAAGTGAATGAAAAGGTCAAAAAGATAGTCAAAAATCTGGCAAGTGAGATATGGGAAGAAGTCTCTTTTTATCCGCTGATAGTGGCTCTTCACAACAATAAAAATACATCTCCGGAAATAAGAAACATTTGGTTCTTTTGGGAAAAGTATGAACCGGAGTCCTATAATATAACATCTTACATAAAAAAGGGTGATTATTCAAGTGATACTAATAAGTCAGCTTCGGATATATATATCAATACTGAAATCAATAACAGCGAGTTTTTTATAGTAACTGAACGGCAGGATTTCATTTCGTTTTATAATAAGAGATTTTCAGTAGTCCTTCAAAGTGAAAATCCGGTAGATGATGGATCAATGTCAGTATTTGCCGCGGGTAATCAAAAGCGATACATCAATGCAGAAGCCAAACATGGGAAAGTAGAAGAGCAAAAAGCAATGCTGGAGTTACTCCATCAACATTGATTTAACTATCAATCCAGACTTACCCTTTGTTCATTTCCGAGGTAGTCATCGAGTCGCATCAGTGGGATGGATATATAAAAATCAGTCCCTTTGTCAACTTTTGTTTCAAAGTATATCTTTCCATTGAATGATTCTATCATATTGGCTGAAATAGCGAGTCCTAATCCCGTTCCTGAACTTTTCGTAGTGAAATTTGGTGTGAATACCTTATCCTTCATTTGGTCCGGAATACCTGTTCCATTATCTGAGATTCGAATGATGGCATTATTGCCATTTCGACTTAGTTCGATTTCAATTTTGCCTCTTCGGCTTTCAGGTATGGATTGAATGGCATTTTTAAGTAAATTATTAAGTATTCTGACCAAATGGTTTTTGTCTGCAAATACATAGAGGTCGTCTATTGGTTCTATCATATTTATCTCCATATCATCCCTTTTCCTGAATAAGTCGTGTATAGTTTCGACTATTTCATTCAAGATAATTTTTTCATTGCTCGCCTGAGGCATAGTAGCAAAATTTGAAAATTCATTGGCTATCTGTGTTAGATTATCAATTTGCTCTATCAGGGTGGCAGAAATGCGAGGAATCAAATCCTGTGCTTTATCGGGGTAATCTTTGGCAGTACGGTCAAGATACTGAATACTTAGTTTCATCGGGGTCAATGGATTTTTTATTTCGTGGGCCACCTGTTTGGCCATTTCCCTCCAAGCCATATCACGTTCAGTTTTAGCGATGATTCCGGCACTACGCTCAAGTTCGTGTGTAAGGTTGTTGTAATCATGAATAAGGGTACCAATTTCATCATGAGAATTCCATTCAAGTAGTTCATTTGTCTTACCGAGTTTAAATTTTTTTAGTTTTTCAGCCAGAATGCTAAGTGGTTGGGTGATGGAATTGGCTATAGTGATGGCCATGGCACCTGCTATAAGGAATAAAAAAATGTAGGCATTCAGGATGGTGCTGAGGAAATCGAGAATATTTCCGGATGAGTTATGATAAGATTTATGGGCAATACCGACGTATGCCAGCGGATTATTTTCATTTAGAAATACTGGAAAATAATCTGTTTTCAAAGCTTTAAAGTCAACTGAAGTTTTAACATTACCATAGACATTTTTAGTTTCAGCCCATTTGGCGAAAGGTATTCTCATTGGATTGATGCCATTAATGGATGAACCTACCAACCTTCCGTTTTTATCATAAAGGCTGAGTTCTTTATCATGTACAAAAGAATATTCTTTAAGTTTTGTATTCAGTAGAGTGAGGGCACTTTCGTCATCAGGCAAATGCTGGATATCGGATACAATATTATGATTGATGCTGGAAGCCTCTTGTTTATTTTTGTTTTTTTGATTTACTTCTATCAAATTTTTGAAGTAGTATCCTGTAATGGCACCTATAATCAGGAATGTTACTAATATTAAAAGGATAATAGCTACCTGGATTTTGGTTTTAAGAGAGGATCTGGTACCGAATTTTAAAGAAATATTCTCAGGTAAAAAGTCGTATTTAGTATTAATCAAGGACAGAAATAAAAGGATTAGCCCACATAATGTAAAAATAAAGGAAAATAAAGAAATTGGTTTGATGAGACCGGACACTTTTTTAAATGAGACTATCTTATATTGTGATGATGGCTGCAACACCACAAATGAATATCCATCTTTTATTTGAGTCGAATCGACACTTTGCAGCAGGCTTATATCGGGGGTAGACTGATTGGCTTCAATTTTTGAAATAAGTTTACCCTGACTGAACACTACGTATCCAAAATTAGTCGCATTTTCGTAAGAGCTCCGCTTTCTTAAATTATTAGTATGTTGATGTATGATAAATAAATACCATTCCGAGCTGGCATAAGTGGATGGGGCTATTTGTAGTCGGAGTATATATTTATCTTCAAATGGATTATGATAAAGGTTTTTTGAGATTTGGGTGGCATTTTTATAGGATTGATAAATTTTATGATAGTTGGCAAAATGATTGTTAAACAGTGTATTACCCTTTTTGTCAAACAATTCAAGAGAGGATTCAAGATTTGCATCGTTAAGATTTCTTTTTTCAAACATAAATTGCTCCAAATCATGTTTATCCAGTTTGGAATGTGCATCCAATGAGGCAATTTTAGAAAATATGTCACTTTTTATCAATGAATCATGGATCTCAACCAAAGATCTGATTATGCTGTCATCCGGTCGGATGTAATACTGATTTAAAAATTCAGTTCTGGTGTTGATATCTTTTTTCAGACCAAAATAAAACAGACACACGGCAAGAAAACCGGAGAACATGATCAACCACCAGATAAGATAAGTTATTTTTTGCTCTTTGTTTTCGACATAAGCATCCAGAATTAATGAGTAGGAAATCACAAATATTACAAATATCCACAACGGTACATGAAGCCATTGAGCACACCAAATCAGACACAACGCAGCTAACCACCCCAGACTCAGAAAAGTATATTTTTTACTTGTATTCAGTGCAGATTTGTGCAGATATTCATACATTAGCTGAGTACTCTGAAAAATGAGGATCATAAGCAAACTAAAGCAGATAATCAGTGCAAAACTCACCCCATTAAACTGAAGTAAAGCTTCAATTTCAAGATTAACCACAGAGCTAAGGACAAATCCCTCTATCAGGTGTACACTGATTCCGAAAAGTAGCAGCGTTACAAATCCTGTTGCAAAAGCCAGGATGGCTGAGTTTTTTTGAAAATTGATTCTGGTTGGCAAAATCAGATAGGCAAGATATATCAGGGTGCCTCCTCCCCACAAATTAATCACCAGATCTGCCAATGTAGGAGTAAAAGCCGAGCCTTTGTTTAGTAGCTCAAATCCGTGATACCCGGTAAAAAGAGATGTAAATATTTCCATATTATTTAATAGCTTAAAGCCTAGAATACCGACTAAAAGGTAAATAATATGAGAAAAGGAGGTTTTATTTTTTAATAGATGTTGTTTAATGATTTTTAACAGCAACACAGAAAAGAGCACCATGGTAAGGAATAAAGACCACCAGGATACACTTTTTGAAAATACATGTTCATATCGAGTATCAGCGTCAATGTTAAGTTCGTTTAAAGAAATGTTTATTTTGTAACCTGACTCATTATTTGGAGAAAGGTATAATTTTTCACGTATACCGGCTTTTGACAGCAAGTTGGGGCTGATTCCTTCTGACCATCCTGAGAGATTCATCCTTATTTCACTATAATTGATGGAATCACCGATTTTTTGTACATGAAGTAAGTCATTTTGATACAGCTCATTGATTTCCGTCCTGTCTGTCCAGTAAATAATGGAATCATTTCTGTACACTTCAATAAAATACGGAGCACCAGCGAGTTGATTCAGAATAATACGATCGTCCTCACTATTCAAATATTGTCTTATAATTATGGAATCTTTATGCAGTGATTCATTGAGGTAAGACTCCAGCTTTTTCACTGATGATGCAGGATCAGTTGTTCTGTTACTGTATATAAGCAGAAATGATGAAAAGATAAAAAAAGCAGCTATGGCCAGCCTTGAAGTCATGTATCTTAATTAGAACAAAAATTATAAATGCGAAGGTAATATATTTTGATTAAGAAGTTTATAAACATTATACATTTATTTAATGTGTTGGTTTGGGGATATAATTTCAATCTATTGGTCAGATGATAATTCAATACCATCATCAGATATTTTTGTATCTTTGCTTTGATATGCCGCTCTATCGCTTCCGGGAAGCCGGAAGAGGAAAGTCCGGACAACGTAGAGTACCACACCACCTAACGGGTGGGACTGCGCTTCGGTGCAGTACAGCTTAGTGTCACAGAAAATAACCACCACGACTTTCGGGTCGTGGTAAGGGTGAAAATGAGAGGTAAGAGCTCTCGTGGCGGGGCAGCAATGTGTCGTCAGGACAAACCTTGTGGGTTGAAATGCCATGTACATTCGTATTCCTGTCAAAGGACAAAATTGACTCGGTTTTGTTGTCGAAAGACATATACGGAGGGGTAGGCAGCTTAGATAAATGATAGAGATCACGCTTCCGGGTGTGATACAGAATCCGGCTTACAGGCATATTTTTTAATCCAATAGTTGAGTAACCGTTTGGCTTAGCCAATCGGTTATTCTTCTAAATTAAGAATTAAGAATTGAATTCAATAATAAAGTTCATATTTTCTCAAATCTTGCATCCGCCTGATGCCTCTTAATTACGAATTTTGAATTACGAATTACGAATTGATTAAAAAAGAAAATGATTTCAACAAGCACGGCAGGAAATGACACTATGCAACTTCATATTATCACTCCTTTACAGAGCGAAATACATAGCCCGGAGGAATATTGAAGGTTACAAAATAACTTTGTAAATTGCCGAAGATGGATTTGTATTTTTTTTCAAGAGATTTGGAGTAATGCATCTGAACAAATTGACCACCGGTTTTTAGCACGTTCCTGGATAATTGAAGTATTTCATTGGTCAGTTCTTCGGGTAGGACCAAAAACGGAATGGCAGAAATTATAGTATCAACCTGAGAAATGTTATATTTTTGCATGTATTTCTCCATATGCTGGGCTCCGTCGTTGATGAGAATTAATCGATCATCCTGTATACGACCGACTACTTCACAAAGTTCAGGATTAATTTCGAAGACAAATAATTTGGCGTCAGGTGACATTTTATTGAGGATATGTGAGGTAATGGCACCATCTCCTGCCCCCAATTCCATGATGATGAGGTCATTTTTTTTATCAATAAATTGAGTCATTTTACGACACATGGGACCGCCACTTCTCACAACGGTTCCCATTTCCTGAAAGTTTCTCAGGCTGTGGAAGAGAAATTTTACCTTCTTCAACTATATATATTTACCAAATCAGGAATATCCACATTATTTCGACCTGCTAAGGTAAGTAAAAGATAGCAATCACTCCTTAAACAGATAAAATTTTTGCTTACCATTTAGTGCATTTAAAATATTTTCAAAATAATATTTATTCAAAACATCATGTTTAAAGTGCATATTTTCTACCATCTTTACGTCATTAATTGTTATTATTTAATTGTAATTTTAAGGTATGAAATGGGTAGGCGTTATTGTTTTCTTCATACTTGTGTACAGACCTTTGACTGGCCAGTCACCTTATATGCTGAGAGGTGATCAGACCTATCACACCTATGACCGAATGGAAATAATGCAGAAAGGTGATACCAGTATGGTTAACAGTATTAATAATTATGACAGAAAGCAGACTATTGACTATTTTAAAAAAGTATGGAAGAATGATGATTTGACCCCGGCAGACAGATTTGATTTGCTCCATATTTTTTCTGATAATTTGGAGTTTCTGGATGAAAAAAAAGAGGTAGTAAATACGGATACGCTTGATTTGTTCAAAACGCGGGATTTCAATATTGGTGTACAAAATGACATGGATATTACTAAAGAACGATTTCAGAGAATTCCATTTTTGAAATATTTTTATAAAAGCCAAGCCAATTTTCTGCAATTGGAAACACCGGCGTTTAGCGTATTTATTAATCCTGTCGCACATATGAGTTATCTAAAAGAATCTGGCAATGAAAATGTGATTTTTCAAAATACAAGAGGAATAGAGATAAGGGCCTATATTGATCAAAAAGTATATATTTATACCCAATTACTTGAAAATCAAAGAAGCTATCTGAGTTTTATCGATGACAGGATTCAAAAGTTTGGTACCATCCCTGGACAAGGTTCATGGAAGAATTATGAGTCTTCGGTCATCGGAAAGTTGAAAGGGTATGATTTTTTTAATGCCAGGGCTTATGTTGGTTTTAATCCCGTTAAAAGTATTAATATGGAATTTGGCCATGGCAATCATTTCATTGGAAATGGTATCAGGTCATTATTACTTTCTGATTACAGCCATAATTATTTTTACTTAAAATTCAATACCAGAATTTGGAAATTCCAGTATCAGAATATTTTTGCCGAAATGGCGCCTACTTCTACCCTCTTTAACCAAGATGATAAACTATTACCCAAAAAATATACTGCAACCCATTACCTGGCATTCAAACCAAATACAAAATTTGAAGTTGGACTTTTTGAAACGGTGATATTTACCCGTGAAAATCATTTTGAATTTCAATATCTTAATCCGGTCATTTTATACCGTGCTGTGGAACATTTTCTGGATAGTCCGGACAACGTGATGTTGGGTTTAAATGTAAAATGGAATACCGTAAAGGGCATCTCTTTATACGGTCAATTGATTTTGGATGAATTTAAATTGTCCGAAGTCCGTAAACGTTCAGGTTGGTGGGCCAATAAATTCGGAGGCCAGTTTGGCATTAAATATATTAATGTGCTTGGAGTTGATCATTTAGACCTGCAGGTAGAATATAATGTCGTGCGACCGTATACTTATGCGCACAGAGATACACTTCGGTCACTTCCGCAATATTCAGTAGCCAACTATAGCCATGTTAATCAACCGTTAGCTCATCCTTTGGGTGCCAATTTCAACGAGTTTGTCATTTTAGGAAGGTACAAGCCGAATAGCAGAATCTATGTCTTTGTCAAAGCTTTGTTTACCACTTACGGAGAAGACAGAACCGGAGAAAACTGGGGCGGCAACATACTATTACCATTGGAAAGTCGACAACAGGACTATGGCAATGTGATCGGACAGGGGTTAAAGACCAATGTCAAGGCCATAAATCTGGATTTGAGTTATGAGATTTACCACAATTATTTTATAGATTTTCAGGCTATGTGGAGACAAACTACTTCAGATGTCATTAAAAATCAACATTATCTTGGGGGAGGCTTTAGAATAAATATAGCGAATATCACTTACGATTATTAACTTTGCATCCTATATGAAGGATATTCGCTCAATAGCTAAAAGCAAAGTTTTGGTATTGGATGGTGCCATGGGTACCATGATACAACAATACAAACTGCAGGAAGATGATTATAGAGGTGTAAGATTTAAAGATCACCATTCGGATCTTAAAGGGAATAATGACTTACTTTCCATCACAAGACCGGATATTATTGAAGCCATACACAAAGCATATCTTGAAGCCGGGTCAGATATCATCGAGACCAACACTTTTAA
>JACMLK010000339.1 GCA_014379665.1 Saprospiraceae bacterium
TGATTTTGCGAAGTTCAGGAAGATTTTTTATACCAATCCAACCTTCATACTCCATCGAGACATTACCTGAAAGACTATCCTTTATAAATCTGGTGTGATACCAGTCTTTGTAATGTGAATTCTCAAGATTTTTTTCGACATCTTTAAATGCCCAAAAATTATTTCCCGTATGATTCCAGGAGAAATCAAGAATCACTCTGATACCTTCCTGATGTAATTTATTTACCAGTTTTAAAAATTTTCTGTCTGCAGTGGTCCAGTGCCAGGTAGACGGGTCTTCATGATTCTCCTCTGCCATCAAAGCAAGATCTCCTTTGATATCATCACCAAAAGTGACGTCAATATGATGATAATGTCTCGCGTCGTACTTATGCAATGAAGGTGCGTCGTTTATAGGATTGAAATATATTGCGTTGATTCCCAACTCTTTGAAGTAAGGAATTTTTTCTTCCACACCTGTCAGATCGCCTCCGTATCTGCGCATTTGAATGGTCCTGTAAAAATCAAGCCCTGTTGGCTTTGCCCACTCTTCCTGTTTATACCAATTGTGACCCCATGGTGTTAAAGCCCAGTCAGCAGGAAGAGAATCTATTAAAGCATTATGGCAAGTCTCCGGAGTCGGGTCGTTCTCAGGATTGCCGTTTCTGAATCTTTCTACAAATATCTGATACCATATGGCTTCTCTGGCCCACTGAGGAGGTTGATCATAGGCAAGTGCTGAATGTTTGTTCTGATCGGATTTTTTTGACATACAGGAAAATATTACTGTAAACCCTAAAAATAAAAATATTCTATGCACCATTTAAATCGCTTTATGGTGTAAATATAAATGAAAATCTCCCGAAGTAATAACTTAAATTTGTATGTAGATGATTTAAAAAATCTTTTTGAAGAATTTCATGATTCCGGATTCTCTTCTGAACAAAATATATCTAAGACTGAATCCGGATGTAGTATAAAAGCGCTGGTTGTTGTCAGTTTTATTAAAGGTGACCAATGGGAAATAATCTGTAGAAATACTCAATCTACCCAATGATAATTCTGCCCCGAAACTAAAGGCTATTCCTTTAGAACTAACAGCATCAGGGTTTTCAATATCAGCTGATGGTACTTTTCTGTTGTATACACCGGCACCCATAAAGAAATTGAACCTTTTAGTAAGCAAAGGGTAATGCTGTTTTATTATAAGAGATGTCAGTTCTCTTCCGGCAAATGTACCAGGCTGATGGTTCAGTTCTACTGTAGTTTTATTGGCTATACGCTGCGCAAAACTAATTCCAAAATCATCCGCTATCCTGATACCACCGAGTGTATTGTACTTTTGAGCATGGGCAGTATACATACAGATTGTCGCAAATATTAAAACAGGTAATTTATTCAATTATCTCAAATTTTGGTAAACAATAAAATTAATTAGTTTAAATACGTGTAAAGTTAGTAATGTATTGCAATATGCACCACAAATAAAAATTTCATGTGTGTATAACAGATTGGAGGTTATTAGTATAAAAAAGGAATTTCCATCTAACTTTGGTTATGTAAGATAAAAGCCTATGTTCAAAAAGATAAAAAAAGGGGGTTGATAATCATGGTATTATGGTGAGTTAGATGGAATTGCACTTTTATTAATTAAAAACAATTTATAAAAGTGTTCAAGTAAAAAAAGTACATTTATTCAAACAAGTTATATTCGCCTCGAGCCGGTCTTCCCATCCCTATCGGGTGCCTTCACTTGATGCATTGTCATGCATCACCCTTTGGGCTCGTTCAGTTATTCTTTTTTTTCCGCAAAAAAAGTAAACAAAAAAACTCCCAATACAAAAAACTCACTTTAGCATTATCACACGTGTCTGGCATTGGTTTACTAACGTTCTTCGCACTTTCCCGATTTTATCCTCACCCGCTAAATCACCGGTCTCCTGGCACATAAAATCAGGACATTATACTGGTTCGAACAGTTTTGTATTGGTGTCACCACGGTTTCATTTTAGCCGCAACATAAAAATACGGCACCCAATTCTTAAATTAGAACCATAAACTTCATACTTTATTTTTTATTTTGTGCAATATGTTATACACACAAATTTCAGGAATTTTATCCATTCAATACCGGAAGTGACATATAACCTTTATAAACATTATCTTCTTCAAATATAAGGTCAGTGAAATCCTGCACTTCACGATACAGCGTATCACGTTCAATGGGTTTTCTGCCCACCCTCCTGATTAAGGTTACCAATTGTTGAGTACTCATAGATGGATTTTGTTCTTCTGATCCTGCCATAGCATAAATTTTCGTAGTATCATCAATGGTTCCATCAATATCATCCACGCCAAAAGCCAGCGCCAGTTGAGTCATATCTCTTCCAATCATAGGCCAGTATGCCTTGATATGGTCAAAATTATCAAGATATATTCTTGAGATCGCATAATTTCTGAGGTCTTCCACCACATTTGTTTCCTCCAGGTGGGACATCTCATTGTCCTGATTTCGAAATTTCAGGGGAATAAATGTCTGAAACCCACCGGTTTTATCCTGTAATTGTCTGAGTTGCTCCAGATGATCTATCCGATGCCGGTATTCTTCAATATGACCGTATAACATGGTTGCATTTGATCTGCCTCCCATCCCATGCCAGATTTCATGAATACGAAGCCACTGGTCACCACTGCATTTGCCACCGGCTATCTTATCTCTTATTTCCGGATGAAAAATTTCAGCCCCTCCACCCGGAATTGAATCCAGGCCTGCTTCTTTCATGAGCTGCATACCAACTTCATAAGAGATCTTATCCTTCTTAAATATATAGTGATATTCTACGGGAGTCAATGCCTTGATATGCAATTCAGGCCTGTGACGTTTTATAGCCTGAAAAAGTTCAGTATAGAATTTTACATCATACTGGGGAAGTACACCGCCAACTATGTGTACTTCTGTGACAGGCTGATCATCATATTTTTTGACTATATCCAACATTTCTTCCATGGTATATTCCCAGCCCTCTTCCCTCTTTTTAATAAGTCTGGAATATGAGCAAAAACTACAGGTATACAAACAAACATTGGTGGGTTCTATATGGAAATTCCTATTAAAATAGGTATTGTTTCCATGCTTTTTTTCTCTGATAAAGTTAGCTAATGTTCCGAGAAAGCTTAGACTTCCATGTTCAAAAAGGTGAATGCCTTCTTCAAAAGATATTCTCACGTCATTCCTTACCTTGTCGGCAATGTGCCTTAATTCTTCAGAAAGATTGGTATCATTTATCAAAACCTGTATATCGGTTCCACTCGTCATCATCTGATTTTTTTTATAAAAAACACTCAAAATTAATATTTGATGCATATTTAACCGATATTTTGTCAAATATTCCTTTTACTTTACACATTCAAAGTGAATACCAGGATATGTTATCTATTCTAATTCCTATATATAATCAGGATGTGCGGCCCCTGGTGTACACACTTGCGAAACAGTGTACCAAACTGAAAATAAACTATCAGATACTGTGTTTTGATGATGGATCAAATGAAAAATTTAAAGAAAAAAACAAAGAACTCGCTTCAAAAATCAATATAAACTACACAGAACTACCTGAAAATATGGGTAGGAGTAAAATAAGAAACTGGCTTGGCAAAGCAGGATATTTTGAATATCTGTTATTTTTGGATGGAGATTCAATGGTTAAATCAAAAGACTTTATAAAAAAATATATAGATGCACTTCCTACAGAAGTAGTGTTGTATGGTGGCAGAAAATATGTATCTAAAAAACCATCAAACCAGAAGAAAATACTCCACTGGAAGTATGGTACCAAAAGAGAAGCATTGAGTGCAGGAAAAAGGAACAAAGATCCTTATCTGAATTTTCAGTCGAATAATTTTGTGATTCCTGAAAAGGTGTTCAGACGGATCATTTTTAATGAAAAAATGGAAGGGTATGGCTATGAAGATCTATTGTATGCTTTGGAATTGAAGAAAAAGAATATTACCATCTTGCATATCAATAATCCTGTCATTCACGAGGGTTTAGAAACAAATGTGACCTTTATAAAAAAAACTGAAAATGCTATCCTTAATCTGGCAACCCTTTATAAATCCGGTGCAATGAATGCTACCCGCCTTATTAAATCATACAAATGGCTTAATAATTATGGGCTCACAGATACCTTTGAATGGTTATATAATAAATTTGAAAAAAAAATCAGTACAAATATACGCTCGTCACAACCATCCATATCTTTGTTTAATATCTGGAAACTACATGAGTTTATACAAAAATTAAAGTCACCTTAAAATCATTTTACAATGTCCGTTTCAAATCCTATAACATTGACCATTCTTTTTCCTATTTTATTATTAGCCTGTAAAGATAAAACTACAGAAATAATTACAACAGAACGAAGAATTGAAATGTATGATCCTGAGTTACAACAGGTACTGGACTCCAATGTTATTATTGAAATATTGACCGACAGCGTCTATCAGTGGGCAGAAGGACCACTTTGGTTAGATGAGGAGCATAAATTGCTTTTTACGGATGTGCCTCAAAACACGATCTATTCTTGGGATGAAAAGAATGGACCACAAAAGTACCTAAGCCCTTCGGGCTATACCATTATCAATGAAAAAGGTGGCAGAGAAGGTGCCAATGGACTGGCATTGGATGCAGACAGTCACCTCATATTATGTCAGCATGGCAATCGCGCAGTAGCAAAAATGAAATCTCCTCTTACCACCCCTAAGGACAGTTTTGAATTTCTTGCGATGAACTACAAAGGCAGAAAATTTAACAGTCCTAATGATCTCCACATCACTAAAGATGGTGATATTTTTTTTACTGATCCTCCATATGGACTACCCGGTCAGGATGCAGACAGTATTAAAGAGCTTTCTTTCAATGGTGTATACAGACTTATAAAAAAGGATGGCTCTGTTTTTCTGCTCGATAGTACTTTATCTCGTCCGAATGGTATAGCTTTATCTTCAGATGAAAAATATATGTACGTAGCTAATTCCGACCCTGAAAAATCAATCTGGAAGAAATATGAACTTGATGTGCACAAAAATATAGTTTCTGCAAGTCTTTTTGCCGATGTGACTCATTTGGTTCCCAAACATAAGGGGTTGCCTGATGGGATGAAAATAAGCAATAAGGGATATATTTTTGCTTCAGGACCAGGTGGTATTCTTGTTTTTAATCAGGATAGCCGACATTTGGGCACTATTATGACAGGTCAGGCTACTGCCAACTGTGCGCTGGACAAAGACGAAAAATATCTTTATATGACCGCTCATAAATATCTGATGAGGGTGAGGCTGAAGTAAATGCGGTATGCGGTATGCGGCATGCGGGGTTGCGGGGATTGCTAAATTACGGAGTTGTGGAGTTGTTGGATTTGAAGTTAACGAAGCATTAGAAAATGTGCCATTTATTTATTTTAAACATATTTTTGGCAGGATTTAAAAATAATTCATTTCTTGTGTCAAATTATTTTATCATGCATAGATATATTCAAACCTGGTATAGTCCTTCATTAAATAAAGAAATGGAAATAGTGGAGTACGGTCATCATGGCTTTGCCTTGCTATTATTACCTACCGCTGCGGCTGATTATCTTGAATATGAGCGATTTCTGCTTATTGATGCCATTTCAAAATACATTGATGAAGGAAAAGTCAAGGTATACTCTATAAATTCAATTAATAGTGAAAGTTGGCTGAACAGTAAAATTGATGGAAGAAGCAAAGTCATTCGTCATATGCAATTCAACAATTATGTATATAATGAGGTAGTACCATTTATCAAAGGCAGAACCAGTCAGGAAACTCCCGTAATCACCTGCGGAGCATCATTTGGGGCATTGCATGCCGCTAATCTTTTTTTTAAAAATCCGACCGCTATTCGTGGCTGTATATCCATGTCAGGGTTATATGATCTGGGATCTTATTCCAAGAGTTATTGGGACGACGATTGTTACTGGAACAGCCCGCTGCATTATCTCAAAGATCTTGAAGATGAATGGCATCTGAATGGAATAAAAAGTTCCGGTCATATTCATATCCTGACTGGTTCCGGGGATTATGAAGATCCAAACGGCTCGAGATATCTCTCCGGTTTATTGCATCATAAAGATATTCCTCACCACCTGGATGTATGGGGTTATGACATTAAACACGATTGGCCAACCTGGAGATCTATGTTGCCTTATCTGCTGGAAACAAAATTTTGACGTAAGTCATTCCCGGATCATAATATAATTGGCATACCATTGATAGGCAATGAGTCCAAATAATGGCAATACACTAAAAGAGGTAGAAAATACACCTGAGTAAATACAAATGGTGCTATTGACCAAGACTAACAATCCGATCAAAGTGGTGACAAGTATAAGCTTTTTCTTATTTCGTTCTGAGTCAGGGTTATACATACTTCCGGTGGGTATCATCATGAGAAAAACAAAAATAGAAGATGAAAGCAATCCTTCATTTGGCCAGAGAAAAATAAAACAAGCCATAAACAATATGGAAGTAAAAAGTGAGAACCCTGCAAATCCGGCTGACCATTTTTGTTCCTGAGATAGCGTATACCTGCCAAATGTATTGGTCAGTAAATACAAATTCATCAAAGGGGAAAAAATCCAGGTTGATAAAAAGAATATCGCTATAATGATTATGACGGGCATCAGATATGGCCATAGTTTTTCGTTGTCTTCAGCCAGGCTGGACAAAATCCTTAATCCTACATAAGAACCGATTATAATGATCCATTGATTTTTCCCTTTTAGTTTACCAAACCAAAGCATGATCATCAGGAAATACCTGTACAACGGAAATTTCGCTTTCATGGCTTCCAGCATTCCAGCTTTTGCAGACTGATGCAAGGGGTCTTCTGTCAGGGCCATCTTAAAGTGTTGAAGTGCAGTATCAGATTGGCCTCGATGTAATAATCCCCACCCCATATTTGAATGAGTGTCCGGATTGGTGGGATCCGTATTCAAAGATTTATCTATGGTTTCAAAAGCTTCATCGTTTCTTCCCAAACCCACAAGTGCACCTGATCGGGCATTCAATGCTCCAATGTTTTCGGCATCAGCACTCAAAGCTGTATCTGCACTTTCGAGTGCCTCCTGATAATCTTTAGTCCTCAGGAATAAATTTGCTTTAAAAGCATGAAAATCAGGATTGTCGGGTTCAAGCCTGATCGATTCATCCATCAGAGATTTTGCATCCTCAAAATTTCTTTTAGCACTATTGACATTTGACATGATGTAATACGAAAACGCATCCGCAGGATGTTGTTCCATGATGACCTTACATATCTGATCAGCATCATCGTATTTATGCAGACCCATCTTGGCAATGGCCATCATTTTCAAAATTTCAATATTGTCAGCGCCATGAGGCATGAGGTTTTCCAACAGTTTTTCAGCCTGAGCATATCTGGATTGTCCCAGCAACACATCAACCCGGGAAATTTGTCTCAAAAACTCCATGTCATTCATTACTTGATATATTTTAGTATTTCATCATATATGCCTGATTCATTGGCAAAGAGGGCATAATTTTTTGCCGTATTAAACCATTCTCTTGTACTGGCATGATGCTTTTTAGCTGCCTGAATCAGATCTGATGTAGTGATAGGTTCCGGTACCCCTGTATGCATTGCTATTTTAAGTTTTTCTTCAATCGCTATATCCAGCATGGCGTTGAGGTCAGCCCCTGAATAAAACCTGGTGTTTTCAACCACTTTTTTGTAATCTATTTTTTCTTTTGGTTTTTCATTCATGATGATCTCCAGTATCTTTTCTTTGCTTGCATTATCTGGTGGCGGTACAAAAATGATCCTGTCAAATCTGCCAGGTCTCCTGAATGCAGGATCCAGATGCCATGGTGCATTAGTAGCACCTAATACAAGTATGCCTTCATTATTACCTTCAACACCATCGAGTTCAGACAGAAATTGATTTATGACGTGTCTGCCGGATGAATTCTTCATGTCTGATCTACTGGCTCCCAATGCGTCCACTTCATCAAAAAATAATACGCAAGGTGTATTGCGCCGTGCCACTTCAAAGATATACCCCATATTTTTTTCACTTCTGCCAATCCACATATCGAGAATATCATTGATACCCACACTGATGAAATTTGCTTTTATTTCTCCTGCTGTAGCTTTGGCCAGATATGTTTTTCCACATCCGGGCGGCCCATACAAAAGTATTCCACCACCTATTTTTTTTCCATAAGCAGCGAACAGATCAGCATTTTCTAATGGTTTGATAATTTTCAACTCAATCTCCTCTTTAAGTTTTTCCATTCCGCCTACGTCTTTAAATGATATTTCGGGACGTTCCATAAAGAAGTCCTTATCCTCCGGTCCGTTGGAAAAACCAAACCCAAATGGATCCTCATCATCAAACTCATCTTCATCATCCTCAAAATCAAAAGACGGCATCCTAAGGTTTTCATCCAGCTCTTTATCCACAAAATCGGGATTTTCATCCAGTATCCTTTCATACATTTCTTGTGCTTCTTCAATGGATTTTTCTCGAACAAATGATTTTGCACAAATCACCATCATGCGCTCTGAAGTTTTGTTTCTTGCCAACAGTTCTTCAACTATCACGATGACACCTGAATATCGGCCCCGTCTGAAATATACTTCAGCCAAGCCTTCCTTCGCCTTGATATGGTTTGGATCGTAGTTGAGTACCGTTTGATATTCCAGTTCAGCCTCTTCCAGCCTCCCAAAATGCATATATTTACCAGCGAGCATGATGCGAAGAGGAAGATTATCCGGTGAGCTTTCGATAGCTTCTTTCAATGATTCTATATCCTGATTATTCATTGTTATTCATTTGTGGTTGGAAATTGCTTAAATTAAGTTCTTTTCCAAATCATTTTTATATTACTATAGCTTCTTTAAAAATCATTAATCTGGAAGTTTTAAGATCATTTTCTGTAATCTTATCCAGTTGAATTTCCAGAAGTCCGATGGTTTCAGTATATCTACGCATGGTAATATCCAACAGCATTTTTTGAAAACTACCTTTACCTGAATTAAATCTTTCTTTAGTTCTTTGACAAATTTCATTTAGAAATTCAGAAAACACTCTTCTTGTTTCTATCTTACCACATTTTAACAAAGATATCAGAAATCTGTTTCCATTAATAAAATTCAAATCTTCAAAAATATCTTCTATGTCATCATTAACTTCTGTCACCAGATCATAATATCTCCAGTCTGCCAACTTACCAGCTAGCCCCGACAGTTGATATTTTTCATATATTAACCGTCGGAGTAATTTCACGTCACAAGATTTGTAAAAATAAAAATACTCCATATCAAACCGCAAGGGAGTTTTACCCTGACGAAGTTCCCGTTCATGTTTTTCATACTTCCTGATGTGATTTAAATACTCATTTGCTCTTTCGGGCGATATGTCAAAAAAAGAAAGTTGAGTGATAATATTTTGCCAATGCCAGTCCATTGTTTGAGTATTGAGAATCCAGTTGGCCTCCAGGTGAGCATCCAGATGATAGATAGCAGTCTGAAGTTCAATCAGATATTCTGTAAATTCATTTTTGGACTCTACGGATTCATGAATGTCCAATGCAGATAATTCTGAAAATAACCTGTAATCAAATAGCAATCTGATTTTATTTCTCAGTTTATGTTTGTCAATATGTTCTTCTATCATTGTTTATTTTAGTATTTTTAGAGTATGTTTAAAATTCCATCATTTGTCTGCAAGCGGCAATTTTTATTTTATCCTGCGTTATATTTTTTCGCCGTAGCTGCCGGCTACTACTGCAAAATATGTCTTGGCTAAAATTAAATTTGCTCGCTTTCGCTCAAACATGGAAATTTAATCATACTCTTATCAGACGTAAAATTGAAAATAAAATTCACTTTTCATGTATAATTCTCAAAATAAATTATTCTACAATAAATTTACAGTTACTAAATAAAGAACACTCCACTTTGTTTTAATGAGTAATTAACAAAAATTTTAACCTTACTCATTTGTTGGAGCCATTTTTGTTAAAGTTAATTTAAGTAAGTACAAATCTGAATCCTTTGTGATCTGATTGTAGTTATCTTTGCATTACTTATCATTTACTCAATTCATGATCAGATATATATTTTTAGGACTGGTATTCATTGCTTCTCAGGCAGGACACGTACTGCACGGTCAAAATAAAATCAAATGGGTTTCATGGGAAGAAGCTATCGAAAAATCAAAAAAGGATAAAAAGAAAATTTTTATAGATGTGTACACGGAATGGTGCGGATGGTGCAAAAAGATGGATAAGAGCACTTTTTCTGAGGATCACATAGCCCGTTATATGAACGAAAACTATTATGCCGTAAAATTTGATGCAGAAATGAACAGTCCCGTTCTGCTGAAAGGCACCGAATACAAATTTGTTAAAAATGGAACGAAAGGCTATCACGAATTGGCTGTCCATCTGCTTCAGGGTCAGATGAGTTATCCATCCATGGTTTTTCTGGATGAAGAATTTAATATGATTCAGGCTATACCTGGTTACCAGGATGTACAAAAATTTGAGATGATCATCACGTACTTTGGCAATAACAATCACAAATCGGTACCATGGCACAAATACATGCAATCCTTTCAGAGAAGAGATTTTTTTACACTACAGGCAGGTAAAAAAGAATAGTTATTTTAGTTAAGTGTGTTATTCTCAGTGCTTTCAAAAATACCATCAAGAGCGGTATTTGCAATTCCAAATTTTCTAACAGTTCATTCAACTAATTTTTTCAGGCCATCCATGAGCTGTTTCCAGTTTTCCATAGAATGAGCTGCCTTTTCCGCATCATAATTTGTCTGAGTGATAGACAGTAAAGTACCTTCAGATGATTGCTCCACCGCATAAGTGATCACCAGATAATTATCAGGTGTATCGGGAAGTCCGCTCCAGTTGCTCAGATAAGTATAGGTCAATTTGTCATTTGGTATATACGCTTTGACTATACCTTTATCCTGATAGGACTGCCCTTCCTACTCCCCCTGAAAAATGATAGGGCTACCGACTTTCCAGTCGGTGACCAGGTCAGTACCAAAAAAATATTGTTTAACCACCTCAGGATTGGTGAGTGCATCCCATACTTTTGCTACAGAAGCTTTGATGATGGTTTGGTATTTCGTTTTGAAATGTGTGGACATAATTTAATTTTGAAGCTTAATAACAAAGATAATCATACCTGTTGATATCATGTTCAGGCTATGACACATTATCCAAAATATTTTGATACATTTCAATGAAGCATTATGGACAAAATACTTATTATGTCGATTTCTGTAATTTTTTTAACTAATCTGAGACTAACTGTATATATTTATAGTAAGAGTATGTTTAAAATTCCATCATTTGTTTGCAATCGGCAATTTTTATTTTATCCTGCGTTATATTTTTTCGCCGTAGCTGCCGGCTACGACTGCATAACATGTCTTGTCTAAAAATAAATTTGCTCGTTTTCAACTCAAACATGAAAATTTAAACATACTCTATGGAGAAAAATTTTATAGATATCGTCAATAAGCACAAAGGACTTATATTTAAAGTTTGCAACATGTATGGAGCAGATGCAGAAGACAGAAAAGATTTATTTCAGGAAATCCTGCTTCAAATGTGGAAATCATTTAAGAGTTTTCGCGGAGAAGCATCCATCTCCACCTGGGCATATCGAATTGCCATAAATACCGCAGTCACATACTCAAAGAAAATAAAAAGGAATGAGTTAAGTGGGTCATCCGTTATGAATTTTGAAGTTCCGGATTTGATGGAATCACAGGAAAAAGAAGAAAGATCTGCATGGCTCCATCAGGCTATCAGTCAACTCGATAAAATAGAAAAATCCGTCATTCTGCTTTATCTGGAAGATAAAAGCTATGAAGAAATCAGCGAGATAACCGGGCTTACCAGGAGTAATGTTGGAGTCAGAATAAACCGGATTAAGACAAAATTATCAAAAATTATTAAATTATAAAGTATGCAACTCGAAGAATTGAAAACAGAATGGCAAAAATTAGAAAGAAAGGTGGAGCTATGTGAAAATCTGAATGAAAAGTTGATTCATACGATCATAAGCGGTAAATCGAATTATATCCTGGATCAAATGAAACAAAAACACAGGGCACTCCTATTGATTCTATTTATTGAAATTATAGCTTTGATGGCCGTTCTCCTTGGAAATCCATTCGATTTTCGATACTTCATTCAATATCTGCCATTTGTCTTACTTATCATAATTATACTTATGGCGGCAATCTCCCTGTTCAGATTTCATAAAAGCATCATCACTGACCTTTCTAAAAATAATCTAAAAATAACCATACAGAACATCCTCAATTATTTCAGTAAAAATAAGGTGTATGATGCATATTTTGGGTCCATTTCCCTAGCCATAGGTTTGCTTGTGCCATGGTCTTTTTTACCTAATAAAATAGATAACAAAGGTTGGGAAGCAGGTGTGACTGATACTTTAATCATGATGGTAATAACGATCATAATTTATTTAATCGCTTTTAAGTCAGGGGCTTTCAAAAACCGTGATCAAGAAAAACTTTCGGATACCATGAACGAATGGAATGAACTTCAACATTTAGTGCACCTTACAGATAATCACACTGAAGTGGGTTAACGTATTTTTATTCGCCGGAAATACACCGCCGTCTGTCATCAGATTGATTTTTCAAAACAAATACTGTTTTCAACACCGGCATATTGTCCATAATTGGGGATGATAGTATAACCGTTCTTGAGATATAATTCAATGGCTTCCTGTTGTCTTTTCCCTGTCTCCAGAATACATTTTGAAAATGTCATTTCAGATGCCCATTTCTCAAGCGAACATAAAATCTCTGTCGCATATCCCATATTTCTGTAGGGAGGTATTACATACATTCTTTTTATTTCCATCGTGTGTGTATCAAATTCTTTTATTGCTCCACATCCTAGCACTACTTCATTTTCATACAAAAGAATCACATATTTAATGGCATTAATCTTATTAAACTGGGCATAAAAAGAATGCTCATCCCCATCCTTTATGGCCAGATCCACATCTAACATTTTAACAAGGAATTTGAAATCCGGATGATCTGCGCTGGTACGAAGTATTTTTGTCATGGAATGTTGGGTTAAATCAGCATATAATATTTTCGAATCAATTCGGGTGTAAAAGTACCATATTGAATCAAATCATTAAAGACATTCTTTGACTTTTGATTCGTCACCAAACAAACTTATATTTTTGACAGCGCACCCGTTCACACATCACATCCACCCATTATTCAGATAAATAAACTGGCTTTTTACCGCAGAATAAGGAGATGTTGCCTCAGAATAACCTGTACTTGATAGCTGCACAAACCTGTCTTACTTTTGTCTAAACAAATATTATAAAAATGAAAACTTTATTTATTCTACTTATTTGCACCATATCATTTATAGGTGCCGCACAAAATGTATCTATCAACAATGATGGTTCTTTGCCACATGAAACATCTATTCTGGATATCAGCAGTGATCAAAAAGGGGTGCTGCTGCCGAGACTAACTACCATAGCTCGGACAAGTATCTTAGGTCCTGCCTTAGGGTTGACAGTGTTTGACATAAATACATCCAGCTATTGGATATACAGAGGAGACGTATGGGGGTGGGCAGAACTGCAACACCATTTTCAAAACAACTGGGAATCATCTGGTATAAATATATGCAATAAAAATATTGGCAATGTAGGCATTGGCATTGCAAATCCAACTCAAAAGCTTTCCATCAACGGATCGGACCCGGCCGTGGATTTTATGAATTCAGGAACATCAAAAGGATATCTAAAGGTGATGGGCAATGATATGAAACTAGGCACTTATTTTAATAATTCCACCGGTAATTTAGTGTTTAATACAAAAGCAACAGACAGGATGTGGATTGATCAGAACGGAAAAGTAGGTATTGGGACTTCTGAACCCACTTCTGTGTTTACCGTCAATGGCACCAATCCATGGATTGAAATGCAAAACAGTGGAGTTGACAAAGGATTTTTACAGGCTATCGGGAACGATCTGAAATTGGGGACTAATTCTACCAATACCACAGGCAACCTTTTGTTCGCAACTAAATTGATAAACCGTATGCTCATTGATGAAAATGGAAAAGTAGCTATCGGCACTTCAACACCGGCTTCCTCATCCATACTTACTATCAATGATTCAGAACCTATATTACAATTGCAAAATAACGGAACCAATATGGGTTTTGTGCAATTGGTAGAAGATGATATAAAAATCGGAACAAACAGTTCCAACAGCGACGGGAAATTTATAGTCCGTACAAATGCTCAGGACAGGTTAACCGTGGACCACACCGGCTGGGTCACCATAAAATCAGATAATGGTGGTATAGCTATCAATGCTGATGAACCGGCCATTGTGTTTCAGTCCAATAATTTAACCATGGGCTCCATATTGTCCGATGAATCTAACGGGAATTTTGTATTACAAAAAACAACACTCAGCAATGGAAAATTAGTGGTGCAAACGGGCGTAACAAGCATGTACATGAATGAATCAGGACATATCAATTTTGGAACCGGACTTGCTCCGGTAGGGTATAAAGTAAGCGTAGAGGGAAAAGTGATTGCTACTGATTTTGTGGCATTACCGGTTGCGTCATGGCCCGATTATGTTTTTGATGAAGCGTACCAATTAAGGCCGCTTTCGGAGGTGAAACATTTTATCAATGCAAATAAGCACCTTCCCGGTATTCCATCTGCTGCAGAAATAGAGAAAGGCGGAATTGCACTTGGAGATATGAGTACACGACTGATGCAAAAGGTGGAAGAACTCACACTATATATCCTGGATTTGCAGGCTCAGATTGATAACCTCAAGAAAAATAAATAAGCCAACGATTAAATGATTATTTTTATCCTAAAATTTGTTTTGGTTGACCATATTATTAAAATATTTTCTTTCACTAGTTTATCGCTTCACGCATTTGGTTTTCTAAGCTTTTTATAATCCAAAAGAATCATGATTAAAGCAATGATAGTTGATGACGAACAATCATCCATTGAACTTCTCCAATGGCTGATAACAAATTATTGCCCTGATATTACGCAAATAAAATCAGCCAGGAGTGTAAAGGATGCCATTTCGCTTATAGAAGCATTTCAACCGGAAATAGTGTTTCTTGATATTCAGATGCCCCGACAAAGTGGATTTGATCTGCTCACGTCTATTGAAAACTGGAATTTCGAAGTGATTTTTACTACAGCATATAATGAATATGCCATTCAGGCCATCAGGTTCAGCGCTGGATTATTTACTAAAACCCATAGATGAAAAAGAACTAAGAAAAGCAGTCGACAGATATAAGGTTAAACGTATTTATGCTCAGGAAGGAAATCTTCTGTTTAAAAACTTTATTCAGAATATGCTCACTGAGGATAAACAAAAATTTAAATTAGCTTTAGCAGGTACAAATGAAATCAGGTATGTGCAATTGGATGAAATCATCAGATTGCAAGCGGAAAGCAATTATACACGCATATTTTTAGCGTCCGGTAAAATATTTGTTTCTGCAAAAACACTCAAGGAATATGATGAAATTCTGAACGGACATAAATTTTTGAGGGTCCATAAATCTCATCTGGTCAACCCTACACATATTATTAAGTTTGATCGCACCGGTTTACTGCATATGAGTGATAAATCTACTGTCGAAGTGTCAAGGAGAAAAAAAGAATATCTGCAATTTTCTATGAGCGGAAAATGGGTAAAATAACTGATAACTTTCCTGAAAGACATGATCTGATGAATTTTTATATATGTCAATCTTTTAACCCCGGATGCTCTATAAAAGAAAGGGATGAACCGGTGATTTCTTTCAGAATGGTACGATCCTGTATCTGATACTTTTCTACCACTTCTTTCAATAAATAATCCCTCACCACGATGATCAGTTTGGTGTGATCCGCCTGTTGATTTTTGAAATTATTAATAAACTTAGTCAAAGAAGGCTCCAGCCCCAGACCCGATACTTCCAATTTGCCGATTTCGTCCAGAATAAACCACTCATTACTGTTTGGTTGATATCCATCCAGCATAGATCTTGCCTTATCAAAAACGGAGGCACTAAATGTGAATTTGCCGACCGCAACTTTAACTCCTGAATAATTTTCATCGACCTGGAAAGGAATTAATATTCTTTCATTTAATGGTAAATAAAATCTCTTTCCTCCAATATCCGGACACAAAAAACCACCGGCATGACCCTTTCCTGTCATAAAATCCATCAACATGGTGGTCTTTCCTGATTGTACCGGACCCGTGAGTATAAAAATATTATTCAGCATCCTGATGCAGTTTCATACTTACTACCAAAATTCCCAGGATAAAATATTTCAGCTTTTGCCATCCTTTGAATGTGTTATTTGACCAGGTCAGTATCCCCATGGCATTGCTCTCCATTTGAGGCAATACACTTATAATAGATTTTAGCTCTTGTTTACCTATGTCTTGATTTTCTAAGTTTCTTTTTATTATAAATTTAATGATGGGACTTATAACAAATATTAAAAATAAACTGATACCTACCACCCGTATAAAAAGAGCGGTCATATTTATTCCAAATGAAGGTGGTAAGGTGAAGTGAAGGATAAGTATCACCATACTAAAAACCAGAAAACTCCATAAAAAGGGATGAAACCTCTTTTTTCTTCCTATTATTTCTCCTGTTTTCAACAAAAAGTCTCCCGGTATCATTAAACGAACTTTTTCCAGCTGCAAAGGGATTTTAGGGATCCATAAGCCCAGAAAGATACCTGTGAACAGATGTAGTATAATGTACGCACCAAAGATAATACCTACAATAGAGGCTTCCTGTCCTAACCCGAGATGTTTCATTAAATTTATTGCTGCTTCATCTATGGCTTTAAAGAATGAAAATCCATAAATCAGGATGCTAAGCAGTATTTTTTGAACGGCGGATTCTAACATACAAACGACAGCAAAAAACAAGACTTTCCATTTAAAATAATTTAAATTTGAAAATAACAACCAACCAACAACACCCTGAAAGATGACCGCTACGTAGGCTTGCCAGGGTGAGTGCGGACTCGCTATCAATTTTACCATCAACACCAAACCAAGAGCTTCCATCAATTTCTTTCGGTCCCCATTTGTATAGTAACCGATCAAAACGATACATATAATCGCCACTCCTCCGGCAAATATCCCCGTAAAAGGCAACCTGAGTGCGTGTAGAAAACCCCCGATACCACATTCAGCAAATGCCCATAGAGAAATAATGCCTTTTATGTCTTTTTGTTCCCGGAGCATAATGAAGATATAAAATTTCTAACCTTTTTGACTTTTTAATACCACTTTAAAAACTCAGTCTTATTCAATTACAGTATACACAAAGATACTTAAAATATCAGTCCAAACCATATCTGAGATCTTCGATAATATCCTCTACATGTTCCAGACCTACAGAGAGTCTGATCAGACCATCAGTGATGCCGGCGTCCAA
>JACMLK010000340.1 GCA_014379665.1 Saprospiraceae bacterium
ATTTAATAAATATATTAAACTTATTGAATACCAGTACCAGTACATTTGGCAATAAATGTTCAGAAGGATCTCTGAATCCACTATTATTCTCATCTAACCACACCACACCATTGATACTGGCACTTACTTTAAGATAATATCCGGCATCTACGTATTCCATTTCATAATTATCATCCAGCATTAACATGTCCGATGTCCCATCACTATTCACATCCGAGTCCATGTATGGATTTGATCCTACCCCTTTTGTTGTAAAAACATAATCTCCGACTGTTTCAACAAAAACAAAATGCTCTCCGGTGTTTTCACAAGCAAAACTATAAATTCCGGCATGATTTGTCATTGTAGATCCTACTACGTTTTGATTTGCATCTTTAAGATAAACATGAATTAAAGGCATGAGCTGTTCATTATATGTTCTGATTCCATCTTCATTTGAGTCATTCCATACATTTCCCATTATGAGTCTTGCGGTAGTCAGGTGTATACCTGCATCGAGGTCAAGAAACGTACTTCCGTGTGCCAGAGAAATGAGGGCTGTAGTACCGGTTCCATCCACATCGCTGTCGGTTGCTCCGTCACCTGAATTGTATTGCTGTGTAAACTGAAAACCATCAGGTATAGAAAACTGAAGATAATACAATCTTTGTCTCAGACCTGTAAAAGCATATATGCCATTGACATCGGTCATTGTATTTTGAAGAAACTGCCCACTTTGAGTAAACAAAGAAACGGTAACTCCAGCTACACCGGGTTCACCAGCGTCTTGAACTCCGTTCATATTGATATCATCCCAGACCCTGTCTCCCAAAGTAGCCGGTTGAAATGCCCCTGCATCAATATTGGAAATAATCTCTCCTACGCTTACAGTAAAAATGTCGGTTGTATTAGTACCATTAGCATGGGTTATATTACTGTCATTGTCCTCACCACCTATTCCGGGCGGAGAAACAATGAGTTCAGATGGAATCTCAAATCTGATAAAATAATTGCCCGGTCGTACATTTTTAAACTGATAATATCCTGAAAAAATTCCCGCAGTATCTACCATAGTTAATGTACTATCCTTAAGTATTCCACTTTCTTCAAACAGAATAACTTTGATATTTGCAATACCCGGCTCACCGTTTTGTTTAAAACCGTTGCCATTGAGGTCAAGCCAGACATTATCTCCAACCTCTCCTGATTTGATATAGCCCACATCCATATTGGTA
Source organism: Saprospiraceae bacterium (assembly GCA_014379665.1). Lineage (GTDB taxonomy): Bacteria > Bacteroidota > Bacteroidia > Chitinophagales > Saprospiraceae > OLB9. Next base: position 1,215 of record JACMLK010000340.1, read on the forward strand.
TATACCTGAGAAAGTAAGAAGTCTGTTAAAGGTATTATTCCGTTTTCATCTGCTTTACTATTTAAATTGGGATCACCAACATTTTGATCGGTAAAGAAATACCCTTCTAAATGACCAAATGAAATGGTATACCTCCCTACCGGGACATTTTCAAAAATATATGCCCCGTTTTGTGTAGAAAGTGTAGACTTTTCTATATTACCCTGTTCATTGATTAATAGTATATCAATTCCGGATATACCCGGTTCATCAATATCCTGGAGTCCATTGTCATTAATATCTTCCCAAACAAAATCTCCTATGCTAATTTTCTGCGTATATCCCGCATCAATATCCTCAAGAGTTTCACCTGGAAAAAGGTTTAGAATTCTGGAAGACCCTGACTCAAAATCATTTGTAATATCGCTATCAAACGGAACTGACTGACCTCCAAACAATACAAATAATTTATCGCTCATCTCAGGAACAGTGATATAGTAATCGCCAAAAGGGATATCAGAAAATGAATACGTCCCATCTAAGCCCGAATTAGTAGCAGCCACTATATTGCCATCAATTTTATACAATCGCACCTCAATACCGGAAAGTGATTGTTCGGATGCATCTCTGATCTTATTGTTATTAGCATCCTGCCAAACCCGTCCCTTAATGTTGCCTGCCACCGGAGTCATGACAATATACCCCGCATCTATATCCGTTTTTTTCTGATTTGGGAGTATAGTGAATATATCCGTTTGCCCATTGTTCATAGAAATAACATCAGAGTTTACCTCGGGTTGAGAAACATCTGAAACAGTGAAATCAAAATTATTGGGAAGACTGAATTCGAGGTAATAATTTCCATATGGCAACCCGGTAAAAGAATAATGACCCGAGATTCCTTCCAAAATCAATATGTTGGAAATAGTAGAATCAAGAAGCAGTCCTTCTTCATTATATAATTTTATCAGTATTCCATTTAATCCGACTTCATCCAAATCCTGAATTCCATTTTC
>JACMLK010000341.1 GCA_014379665.1 Saprospiraceae bacterium
ATATAGATATAATATTTAATATCCATACACAATAATGAAAGAACATATTTAGTTATGCTTTTTTGACTTTTTATAATCACTTAAAATCATTAAAAAGGTATGGCACAACAAATTGGCATTATTAAAATAAAAGGCACTATTGATGGCATTACATTTTATACATCAAATAATAAAGATTTAGCCCGGAAAAAAGGTGGTGCATCTAAAGAAAGGATCGCTAAGGAAAAAGAATTTCAAAGAACCCGTGAGAATAGCAGTGAATTTGGTATGGCAGCGAAAGCAGGAAAGCTGTTCAGAAATGCTTTTATGGGCATGATCAGGACTTCAAGTGACTATCAGGTAACATCCAGGGTAGCCAAATTGATGACCCAAATCAAAGATGTGGACCATACCAGCATTCGCGGACAGAGGCATGTTGCTGATGGAATCAAAACACCGGAAGGAAAAGCTATTCTGCAAGGATTTAATTTTAACGAAAGAGCACCATTGTCAACAATATTTCTGAAAAATTATACCTTAGATGTGAACAGCGGACAACTGGAAATCACGGGTCTGTCCCCTATCAGGGATGTTGTAGTGGCTCCCGGGGCTACACATATTTCTATCCGTGCTGGATGGACGAAAATAGAATTCGAAAAGGATATCACCAAAACCGAATTCAGCCAGATCGTTTCTCTGCCCATCGAGGATACTGCCCATAATGTGCGACTTACTTTTGATGCTGCACCTGCATTGACGGATGGCATCGCGGTGTTTGTATTACAGGTCCTGTTTTGGCAGGAATTAAACGGCACGTTGTACTTTTTAAATAATACAAATCACAATTGCATGGAAGTGATCGGGGTGGAGTGATTGAGGGTTGACGAGTTGGCGTGTTTGCGGGATTGCGGATTTGTTAGATTTGTTAGATTTATTAAGTTGTTAAAGTTGTAGGAGTTGTTAGAGTTGTTATTTTCTTAGTTTCTATTTTGTGGATTTGAGTGAAAAACACAAACCGCTTCACCTTCTTCACTTTGAAATATACAAATTTCAGGTTGGATGATTCCGGTATGCCTGCCTTTTGTTAAAAATACTGTTTATCTGTTTTTCTGTTAAAAAATTTAATTTTTAAGAACATCAAAAAAGTCAGAATCAATAAATCAATATCTAAGATTGAATTTAGATTCTGATTACAATTTCCAATAGTTTTCATAATTAAAGATACTAAGATACAATAAAGGTATAAATAAATATTCTTCACGATTTATAATTAAATGATAAAATTCAAATCAATCATAAATGTAATCCTTAAAATTCTAATTTTGAAACAATAGCATTGAAGTTACACCTGTCAGGCCAGTATCGGACTGAAACTTCGACGATCGGTAAAACAACATAGACAATATGAGGCAGATCACCGGCTGTATTGTTCAAAAAGGATTAATTTTACCAAATTAATTGGAAACTGACTTGCAGGAAGTAAAATATAAAGGACTCACTGATCAGGATGTCATACAAAATAGGGCTGCCAACGGAACAAATACTATAAAAGCATCGGAGCGATTTCATTTTCTATCTATGATAAGAGATATGGTGAAAGAGCCTCTTTTTGCCATACTACTGGTCACTGCTTTGGTTTATTTTGTTCTTGGTGAATATAGCGAAGGAGTCATCATGATTTTGGCATTGCTGTTTGTCTCCGGGATATCGCTGTATCAGGAGAACAGGAGTCGCAATGCAGTAGCCTCACTTCAGAAGCTTGCAGATCCTAAGGTTAAAGTATTTCGCAATGGGGCTGAGGTCATCATCCCCGCGGAAGAATTAGTGACCGGAGATATTTTTGGTCTGGAAGACGGAGATATCGTTTCTGCTGACGGTATGGTACTTTCCCTGAATGATTTATCTGTGAATGAGAGTGTATTAACGGGTGAGTCTTTACCTGTATTTAAACGGATCGAATCGCCTGAAAATACTATTTTCAAAGGCACCACTGTAGTTTCAGGGGCAGGTGTGGCCAAAGTAACTGCTGTCGGTGCGGGTACCAAAATGGGGTTAATAGGTATTTCACTATTCGACATCAAAGAAGAAAAAACACCTTTGCAACTGCAGATCAGCAGATTTACCAGGTCATTGGTATTATTTGGTGTGGTGGCTTTTATTGTTGTCTGGGGTATGAATTATCTGGTTGAAAAGAATGTGCTATCGAGTCTTCTCAAAGGACTAACGCTGGCTATGTCTGTGCTTCCTGAAGAGATACCCGTGGCCTTCAGCACTTTTATGGCCCTGGGTGCTTATCATCTGTATAAAAAAAGGGTGATTACCAGAAGTCCGGTGACGGTAGAAACGTTGGGTGCTGCCACCGTCATTTGTACAGACAAAACAGGAACGCTTACCGAAAACAAGATGAGTATTGCGGCGATCTATGAGATGCAATCCGGTAAAACTTATGACTACACTTTAACCGATTACAGTTACACGGAAGTTTTGGAATATGCCATGTGGGCTTCTGAAACCACTCCTTTTGACTCTATGGAAAAGTCGATCCACGAAGTATATTCAACGGTGGCAAAAGAAGATTTAAGACAAAAATTCCATATGGTTCATGAATATCCGTTGAGCGGCAATCCACCGTTTATGACACATGTGTTTTCGAATCATACAGGGCGTACAGTGATTGCCGTCAAAGGTAGCGTGGAAAGCATTCTGGCACAATGCAAACTTTCGGACCAACAAAAAGCAAATATCATTCGGGAGACCACAGATCTTGCGTCTCGTGGCTTCAGGGTATTGGCGGTTGGCAGATCAAATCACAATCCTGCTGACTTACCTCTTACTCAGCAGGAATTTGAATTCGAATTTATGGGTTTGGTGGCATTCTATGATCCTCCCAAAAAAAATATTTCGGTTACGTTGCAGCATTTTTACGATGCGGGTATTCAGGTGAAGATGATCACGGGAGATCATGTTCAGACTGCAGCAGCGATCGCAAAAATGGCAGGCATTAAAAACTATAAAGAAGTAGTCAGTGGTGAGGAAGTGATGGGTATGGATAAAAGTCAACTTCGGGTCATGGTCAAAAATATAAATGTTTTTGCGAGAATGTTTCCAGAAGCTAAACTTAAAGTCATAGAAGCATTAAAATCGAATGGTGAAGTGGTGGCCATGACGGGTGACGGGGTCAACGATGCGCCCGCGCTTAAAGCCGCGCATATCGGTATAGCGATGGGAAGAAGCGGTAGTGAAGTGGCTAAGAACGCCGCGGCATTGATCCTGATGGATGACAATCTATCTCATATGGTAGAAGCGGTCGCTCTGGGAAGGAAAATATATGAGAATCTTAAAAAGGCTATTCGATATATTATTTCCATTCATATACCGGTGATATTTATTGTAGCCGTTCCTTTATTGTTTTATTGGAAATTTACTGATATATTTTCTCCGGTCCACGTCATTTTTTTAGAATTAATCATGGGCCCGACTTGTTCTATTATTTTTGAAAACGAACCTATTGAGCAAAATTCCATGCGTAAGCCTCCGCGAAAAATGACTATTGATTTTTTCTCATTTAAAGAATTGTCATTGAGCGTTATTCAGGGTTTGTTGATCGCAGCCGGTTGTCTCGGTTTGGGGTATTATTATATGAAAACAGGAGGGAGTCCGACCCTGGTAAGAACTATGATCTACACCACACTTATATTCAGCAATATATTTCTGACCTTAATCAACAGGTCATTTTATTTTTCAGTATTGAAAACCATCAGGTATAAGAATAAGTTGATTCCATTGATTATCGTTATATCCCTGACCGTGCTGTTTTTGTCTATTTATTACGAACCTGTTCAACATTTATTTAAATTCCAATCCCTACATCCGTCGAAGGTTTTGGTTTGTATGGGTACAGCATTTGCTGCTGTTATGTGGGTGGAGGGGTATAAGTTTTTTATAAGAAGATAGCGTAAAGATATGATGCAAGATTTGTTTGACCTGCCCGCTTACTTCGTAGTGGTCAGGCGGGTTTGTTAGATTTGTAAAGTAGTTGTATTTTAATCATTCTCTTTTTTAACTTTTTAAACATCTTATTATGAACGACGCACACTGGCATTTAGTCATTAACCATTTTCCAATCATTATCCCCGTCATCGGGTCATTGGTTCTGATCGGAGGATTTGTTTTAAAATCGGATGTCATCAAACGAACTGCCTATGTTTTGTTTGCCCTTGGAGCCATCCTCGCGTATCCATCTAAGTATACTGGGGAAGGAGCAGAAGAAATCGCCGAAAAGATAAATGGTGTGACAAAAAAAATGATCCATAACCATGAGGAGATAGCAGAAACATTTGCGAAACTGTCTTATTTGCTGGGAGGATTATCCCTACTGGCACTGTGGACCAATTGGAAACAAAAAAGTTTTGCCAATATCGTGGGGATTATAGTGTTGGTTTCTGCTATGTTTGCTTTGTATTATGCGAAGCAGACAGGTACATCCGGAGGTGAAATCAGGCATACAGAGATCAGGGCAGATTATAATTCGACAGAGGGTGCTGTACCGGATGGAAATATGAATCAGACGGGAGAAGGGGATGATGATTGATGAGATCGAAGTTACATTTGTCAGGCCAAGTATCGTACTGAAACGACAATAGGATGCAATAACTGGCGGGTAAACCCGTCAGTTACCTAACCATTTACCATTTACAATTAATATTATTTATTAATCTTTGTCAAAAATTGACTTAATTCATCTGCTTTGTTGGTACCTATCAGGATTTTCCGGTCACCTTTCATATAGAGCTGCAATCCTTTTTATATTGCTTAGTCAATATTTTTCAAAACAATTTAATACTACAATATCTTATTACTTTATTATTTCTGATGTTTAAAATAAGCTTATGTTCTTCTTTATATGTGATTTATATTTTCCCTTTTAACTATATACTAAAGGCGAATTTGCCTTTTTTACTTGTTTTATTTTTAAAATACTTTGGTATTTTCTTTAAGTTGACTAAGTAAACTTCTTCTTAATATCCTATCTTTACATCTTAGAATTTGCAATTAAAATGAACCAATACGAATCATTATTAAAATATGTCAAGGAAAACGGAGTCAGAAAGACTGACAGAACAGGTGTTGGAACTTTGACCATCTTTGGTTATCAACTAAGGTTTAACCTTCAAGAAGGATTTCCACTAATAACAACAAAGAAATTACATTTAAAATCAATTATCCATGAGTTACTTTGGTTCTTGAAGGGAGATAGAAATACCAAGTATTTGAATGAAAACAATGTTACAATTTGGGATGAATGGGTTGATGCCAACGGGGACTTAGGTCCCGTTTATGGTTATCAATGGAGAAATTGGCCTAAACCCAATGGGGAACATATAGACCAAATTTCTCAAATCGTGAGCATGATAAAAAAGAATCCTGATTCAAGAAGGATTCTTGTAAGCGCATGGAATGTAGCAGATATTGAAAATATGAAACTTCCACCAT
>JACMLK010000342.1 GCA_014379665.1 Saprospiraceae bacterium
AGATCATGACACTGGAACAATTTATTCCTTTATTAACCAATAATCCTGCAAAATTTATTGGCGTTGAACTTCAAAAAGGAAAATTGGCCAAAGGTTATGACGCTGATTTTACGATTTGGAATCCTGAAGAAGAAAAGGTAGTTTCAGCGGACGATATTTTATTCAGACATAAAATAAGTCCTTATATTGGCACTTCATTATATGGAACTGTAGTTCAAACCATTGTAAATGGAACCACAGTATTTGAAAATAATAACATTATTAATTCAAATAAAGGTTTATGGCTCTTACATCAGTAAAAGAAATAATAAAACCAACCCCGCCGTTTGCCTCCCTTACAGATATTGCGTCAGAAAGATTGGGAGGCAAAGTATTGTACGCTACGGATGATTTTTTTGCTGAAAAAGAAAATTTACTTAAACCCGGCCGTGGAATTTTTATAGCTGATAAATATACTGATCGGGGTAAGTGGATGGACGGTTGGGAAAGCCGTAGGAAACGAACTCCCGGCCATGATTATGCGGTCATCAAATTAGCTGCTACGGCCAGTGTAACTGGTTTTGATATAGACACAAATTTTTTTCTGGGCAATCATCCACCTTATGCTTCCGTTGATGGCGCTAATCTTTCTGATACTGATATAGCACCCGATTGGGAAAATAATGAAATCCCGTGGCAGGAAATATTGCCCAAATCTCCCCTGGATGCAGGTTCTCAGAATTTTTATGCCTGTGAATGTAATGAGGTCTTTACACACCTCCGGTTGCATATCTATCCCGATGGGGGTGTCGCGCGATTCAGAGCTTATGGTGATGTGTTCATAGATTGGGAAAACGTGTCTGAAAATGAAGAAATGGATCTTGTAGCTGCTTTGAATGGCGGACAAGCAATCGAGTGCAACGACATGTTTTTCAGCGATATGAAAAATCTGATTATGCCGGGTCGTGGTATAAATATGGGCGATGGTTGGGAGACAAAAAGAAACAGAACACCGGGTAATACCGATTGGGTAATCCTGAAACTGGGACATGTTGGTATGATCAAAAAAATCATCGTGGATACATGTCACTTCAAAGGCAACTATCCGGACAGTTGTCTGATAGAAGCATGTCATTCGGACAATGATGAAAAAGTGAAATCAGGTCACGTTATCTGGCAAGTGTTACTTCCGAAACAAAAATTGAAAGCTGATCACGTGCATGAGTATGAGCATGAACTCATACAAACGGACACCATAACGCATGTGAGATTTATCATATTTCCGGATGGTGGTATCAGCCGGCTTCGATTAATCGGGAAAATAAAGAAATAAATGTTATTCACCATCGTCTTTTTTTTGTTAGGTCTAATATTTTTATTACTGGTTGTTTTGTCTTATAAACTTCCTGTTTTATTAAAAATTACCAGCAATGATAATGATGAAGTAACTGAAGAATATCTGCACAATTCCCAAAATTTTGTATACACAGGTATTGTCCTGATCGCTCTTGCAGCCGTAGCCAATACGTACTTTGCTGTTCAGGGAAGTCCCTGGGAAGCTCATCTGATGGAGTGGTTAAATATAGTCATTAGAGTGATGCACATCACTTTTGGAATTGCGTGGATAGGGGCTTCTTTCTATTTTGTCTTTTTGGAAAACTCCCTGAATAGGACAAATAATTTACGGGACGAACTTGCCGGCAATTTATGGGCTGTACATGGGGGAGGATTTTATTATCTGGAGAAATACAAAACCGCACCTAAAACGATTCCAAAACACTTGCATTGGTTCAAGTACGAAGCATATTTTACCTGGATATCCGGTTTTGCCTTGTTATTTGTGGTGTACTATTTTAATGCGTCAGCCTTTCTGATCGATAAAAATGTGCTCGACATCTCCGGTACACAAGGCATTCTCATTGGAATATCTTCATTCGTCTTCGGATGGGTGGTGTACGATCTTATATGCAAATCAGCATTGATCAAAAGTCCTGTCCTTTTTGCCCTGACAGGGTTCACCATCCTGATTTGTTTTGCATATTTTTATACACAGGTTTTCAATAGTCGGGCTGCGTACATCCATTTTGGAGCCATGATCGGAGGTTTGATGGTAGCCAATGTCTTTTTTGTGATAATTCCTGCCCAAAAAGCGATGGTTAAAGCAGCCAAAGCAGGAATTCCTTTTGACCTGCAATTGGGCAAAAATGCATTGTCACGATCCATACACAACAATTATTTTACACTACCGGTACTTTTCGTGATGGTCAGCAATCACTTTCCCTCAACTTTTGCACACCAATATCCCTGGTTGGTTTTAGCACTGATATCTCTCGGTGCGGCTGGAGTAAAACACTACCTTAATCTGAGAGAAAAGAATGAAAAAAGTATCTGGGTCATGCCCGTTTCAGCTTTGATACTACTGTCAGCAAGTTTTATCACTGCTCCAGCAAAAAATCCTCAGGCCTGCACATCAGAAGTCAGTTTTGCTGAGGTTAATCTCATCATACAAAACAGGTGTATCAGTTGCCATTCAGCCACCCCAACCGATGAAGTCAACAAAGTGGCACCTAATGGTGTCATGTATGATACTCCTGATCAGATAGTGGTAAAAAAGGAACTTATCATGCAAAGAGTGGTTATCACCAAAACGATGCCGCAAAACAATACGACCAATATGACACCTGAAGAAAGAGACCTGATTCGTTGCTGGATAGAGCAGGGATCACCAATCAGATAGAAATTTAAAAAATATCAATTAATACGACTTATGTCCATAGCATCATTTAACCAATCGAATCCTGAAGAAGTCAAAAAGGCACTGCTATCATGCTGCACTTCTCAAAAATGGGCCACAAAACTGATGTCTTCTTTTCCATTCCAATCAGAAAAAGATATAACAGACAGGGCCCTCTCCATTTGGTACGATGAATGCGGACCTGAAGATTATCTGGAAGCCTTTGCACATCATCCGCAAATCGGAGATGTGCAAAGTTTGCAAGTGAAGTTTGCAGGAAATGAACAGGCGGGCATTTCAGCAGCTACTAATGAAATCATAGAAACATTGTCCGAAAAAAATAAAGCGTATCAAAACAAGTTTGGATTTATATTTATAGTCTGTGCCACAGGGCGATCTGCGGAGGAAATGTTAAACCTTTTGCAGGACAGGTTAAAAAACACCCGGGAAGTGGAAATTCAGATTGCCATGGGCGAACAAATGAAAATAACGATCCTGAGATTGCAAAAAATAATACCTTCAGCCGATTGGAATTTTTTAAAAACCAGCCAGATAACCACACATGTACTGGACACTTCCATAGGCAAACCGGGTCAGAACATCAGCATTCGATTACAAATGACCGGACTCAACGGATGGCAGACGATAGCACAGGGAATAACAAATCCTGATGGCAGGTTAACAGATTTACTCCCACCAAACAGAATTTTAGATGCCGGGAATTATAATATCGTTTTCGACACCGATGTTTATTTCAAAACACAGGATATAAAAGGATTTTATCCCGAAGTGAACATTCAATTTACGGTTTCTGATGATGCTCATTATCATGTGCCATTATTGATCAATCCATTTGGATATAGTACATATCGGGGCAGTTAAAAGGACTAATTATTATAATTAAACACAATGAAACCTTCCATACAATCGCAAAAAAGAGAGCTGATATTTAATAATTTAAATACAGCCAATACTGCATTCCAAAACATATATCCGGGTGACAGAAGTGACCGTCAACCCGTTCACACCCTTTACGGTGGCGCCAATTTATTCAAATACGACTCTGCTCCCGCCTTGGGCAGACGATCACTCGAAATCTTTGAAACCTACGCACCCGATCATAAGGTGTTTGGTCATGTATTTGATATGGACACAACATCAGGTTTCAGTCAGAGAATATATGATAAGGTGATAGCCAAATTAAAATCAGAAGCTATTGAAGACTTCAGAATCGATTTCGAAGATGGATATGGCAATCGGAGCAACGAAGAAGAAGATGAAACAGCCCGAACTACAGCCATCGAAGTTGCCAAAGGTATGAAGGAGAGGACTCTTTCACCGTTTATTGGTATCCGGATCAAACCATTTACGGAAGAAATGAAAGAACGTGGTTTGAGAACACTTGATATTTTTGTGTCTACCTTAGTGACAGAGACAGGAGGTAAACTGCCCGACAACTTCATCGTGATGTTGCCCAAAGTGACCATTCCTGAACAACCGGCGGCTTTAGCGGATTTGTTTGAAGTGCTTGAAGACGAGTTGCACCTTACCAAAGGAATTTTAAAAATGGAAATGATGGTTGAAACGACACAAGCCATCATGGATATACACGGGACAAATCCATTGTATCGTTTCATAAGTGCCAGTAAAAATAGATGTATGGCCATGCATTTCGGTACGTATGATTATACTGCAAGTTGTAGTATAACGGCCAAATACCAGGAAATGGATCATCCTGTATGCGACTTTGCCCACCATATGACCAAAGTGGCACTTGCACATACCGGAATTTGGTTATCTGACGGTGCTACCAATACAATGCCCATCGGGCCACACAGAGGCGAAAACCTGACCCCTGCTCAACTCAAAGAAAATATGGATACTGTGCACAGGGCTTGGAAAAAAGGATATGACCACATACGCCACTCACTTTGGAATGGATATTATCAGGGATGGGATCTGAATCCTGCACAATTTCCGATGCGATATGCAGCGGTCTATGCCTTCTTTCTGGAGAGCTATGACGATGCGGTGGAACGTCTGAAGACTTTCGTAGAAAAGGCGGCGAGAGCTACCTTGATAGGGGATGTTTTTGATGACGCCGCCACAGGGCAAGGCCTGTTAAATTATTTCTTACGTGCATTAAACAGCGGTGCCATTACTGAACAGGAATTAATGGAGACCGGTCTTACCCTCGATGAAATACGAAGCAGATCCTTCAAACAAATTCTCGAAAACAGAAAGAAATAGTACATGCGCATTTGGGAATTTATTGCTGACAAAATATCCTCATCCCAAATCGTGATTCTAATGGTAGTGATTCAGAGTGAAGGCAGTTCTCCCGGACGTCAGGGTTTTAAAATGGCCGTGGCTGAAGATGGAAGTTTTTTTGGCACGATCGGAGGCGGTATTATGGAGCATAAACTAGTCGAAATGGCAAAAGACCTGTTGCTTAAGGGTAGGTTCCAACCTTTTATAAAACATCAGATACATCAGGCTGAGGCAGGAAGAGATAAGTCCGGTATGATCTGTAGTGGCTCTCAGACGATAGCATTTTATTATCTGGACAACTTAAATTTTACAGAGCTGGATAAAATAGTTCAACATCCTGAATTATCCGTTACATTTTCGGAAAATGGTATGCTGTCGGATACAAAAAACATCGTTTCTTGCGAAGTAGTTGTAGGAGAAATGCCAAGGTGGACCTATATCGAACCATTGAGCACCACAAATAAAGTATATATTGTAGGGGCAGGACATGTAGGTCTGGCTTTGGGTGAAGTCCTGTCCAAACTTGATTTCGAAACCCACTTACTGGATCACCGGCAAGGGTTAAATACGATGGAGAAGAACACTTTTGTACACAGCAGTCAGGTCATTGACTTTCATGAATGTGACCGATATATACCTGAAGGAGATCATGTTTATGTAGTGATTATGTCTTTTGGATACCGAACTGACAAAATCGTATTAAAAGCCTTGTTGGGGAAAAAATACAGATTCATCGGGATGATGGGCAGCCGCAAAAAGACAGCCGTATTATTTGAAGAATTGCTCAGAGAAGGACATCCTCCATCGGATTTGAATCGTGTCATTGCACCCATAGGTCTGGATATTAAAAGTGAGACAACTTATGAAATAGCGATCAGTATCGCGGCGCAATTGATCAAGGTAAAGAATTGCTAAGACATTCCATGTCAATCCAAAATGTGGGTCAATTTTCTGCGGAATTTTCATCCTCATGTGGGCTTCACCAGTTAAGGACTGAATTTTTTGGAATATGTTTGGTTTTCCATGCCGAACTACCAAAACTTCGCTTCCCTTACCCTTTTTCCGTCATTTTGCCCTGAATTCTTCCGACATGGTACATAGATGCTTCGTAGTTCCTCCCATCACGCTCCCATGATCCTCCCATGATCCTCCCACGATGATAGCACCACACTCCCACTATACTCCCACCGTGATCCCACTGACTCCCACCGAGGTCCCACTGAGTCCCACTGGACGAATTTTTGTTGCATAAGTTTTGTAGGACTCTTTCAGGATTTATTTCAGTCAGCAGGTGTTTTTAGACTTTTATCCGTCATATATACTTTTACATTAATTTAAGATTCATTTAACTTTTTTTTACATACTTAATGAACCATTCCTGCATCTTATGTTTGATATGTATAATGTCAGACAACCGTTTTACGTTATATTGTACAAATAAACTTTTAACAGATAAAAATGAACACCATCATCATCGCTTTAGGCTTACTCATGGGATTAAACTTCAATAACGGAACGGAAAAACCTTACGACTATGACAAAGCGTGGGAAACAGTAGAAAAATTCATCATCGAAGGACTGCCAAAATCAGCACTCGAAAAAGTAGAAGAAATACACAAATCAGCGATCTCAGAGAAAAACAATCCCCAATTAGTCAAAAGTATCGTCTATATTTCCAGGCTAACTATTCAGACCGATGAAAAAGGAATCGAATCATCCATCACCCGACTCGAAGAAACAGTAAGTTCTGCAGCAGCACCGGTAAAACAAATTACCTCTTCCTATCTGGCAGAATTGTACCAGCGTTATTTTGATAATTACAGATGGGAAATATCCCAAAGATC
>JACMLK010000343.1 GCA_014379665.1 Saprospiraceae bacterium
TCCTTTAATGTTTCTATAAGGACAGCAGTTTGAATTGTCATATGGAGGCACCCTGCTATCCGGGCACCTGCCAGAGGTTTGGATAATCCAAATTCTTTTCTCAGGGACATCAGACCCGGCATTTCAGCTTCTGCCAGAGTGATCTCTTTTCGGCCCCAGTCAGCAAGTTGCATGTCTTTTACTTTGTAAGTCGTACTTTTAACTGTATTAATCATTTCCAAAATTTAAACATTTTAATAAAATAGATGCAAAGGTAAGAATTTGGCTTGAAAATAAAGTTAATGAAATGTGATATTAGAGACAGATAAAAATATTTTAAAAATTCTACATTATCTTTTATATACTTTACCTATTGTATCCCACATTGAAAAGTATCTTTGTAAAAATTTTAATCGCTTTAATTTTATGATGGACCAATTAATAAAAGAATTCCACACTCAGTTAAAAGATGCTTTGGAAATAGGAGAATCAGCATCAATCCGCAAACATAAGTATGCTATAAATAAAGTCGTAATAGCCGGAATGGGTGGATCAGGTATTGGAGGTGCCCTGGTGGCAGATATGATATATGATGAGTCTACATGTCCATATATAGTACATAACGGATACAAACTGCCTTCCTATATAGATGACCATACTCTGGTAATTATTTCATCATATTCAGGCAATACTGAGGAAACACTCATGTGTTTAAAGTATGCGCAAAAAACCAATGCCAAAATAGTTTGCATTACATCTGGTAATGAGCTGATTGAATATGCCACGTTGAATGAACTTGATTGTATCGGGCTTCCTTCAGGATGTCCGTCCCCCAGAGCCGCTCTCGGGTATTTATTAGTTGCGCAATTATATATTTTATATAACACAGGGATAATAACGCTTTCTGTACTGGATCAAATAAGAAATTCCGTTGATTTATTGGCTTTTGAACAGGAAGATATCATCCAAAAAGCTGAAAAGATTGCAGGTTTGCTTCACAAAAAATTGTTAGTAATTTATACCACAGAAAGGAATGAATCTCTGGCTAAAAGATGGAGACAACAATTTAATGAAAACTCAAAAATTCTTTGCTGGCACCATGTTATTCCTGAACTGAATCATAATGAGCTCGTGGGTTGGAGATCAAAACATGAAGATCTGGCAGTGATATTTCTTAGAAACCGGGATGATTTCAAAAGAAACCAGCACAGAATGGATATTACCAAACAAATCATAGGGCAATTTGCTCCTACAGTAATAGAAATATATTCAAAAGGGCAGACTCTGCCCGAAAAAATGATGTATATGGTACATCTTGGTGACTGGGTAAGCTGGTATCTGGCCCAATTAAATAATGTCGATGCATCAGAAATAAAAGTAATTGATCATTTGAAATCTGAATTGTCTAAGATGGATTTATAGCTATTGCTTATCAAAAATTCAAGGAATTATTAATATATACTTCTTCCCCCGGTGAAGGTATACTTATATCACTAAAACCTTTCTCCTGGAGAAAGTACTTAAAACTCTTCTGTGTCTCCAGTTCACCATGAACTAAAAATATTTTTTTGACTTTTCCTTTTTGATTCTTAATATAGTCATACATTTCATTCTTATCGCCGTGGGCAGAAAAAGAATCCATAATTACGACATCAGCCCTCACTATCTTATCTTCTTCAAATACCCTGATTATATTTGCTCCGGATCTGAGGATACCACCGGGTGTCTCCGGCGAACAATAACCAACCATCAAAAAGGTATTTTTTGGATCCTCAATATTATTAAACAGATGATGTTTTACCCTGCCTGCATTCATCATTCCCGATGCGCTGATGATAATACACGGCTCATCTGTGTGGTTAAGTGATTTTGAACCTTCTACTTCTTTAATATAAATGAGACTGTTGAACCCAAAAGGATTTTCATCAATTAGCATATATTCATTGATTTCAGAATCGAAACACTCAGGATGAAGACCTAAAATATGGGTAACATTTATGGCCAATGGACTGTCAACATATACCTTAATGGGTGGTAAAAGACCGGCATTTTCCATTTTATCCAGCATATAGACAATCTCCTGTGTCCGGCCGAGACTGAACGCGGGAATAATCAGCTTACCTCTTTTTTCAATACAGGTTCTCCTGATCACTTCCAGAAATTGTGCTGACTGTTCAGGCTCTGATTCATGCACTCTGTCCCCATAAGTAGATTCGCAGATAAGGAAGTCTACATCAGGCATAGGTTGAGGGTCACGAAGAATTGGTTTGTTAGGTCTTCCAATGTCTCCGGTAAAACCAATGATGGTCTCTTTCCCGCCTTCATGGATTCTGAGTGCCACACTGGCACTGCCAAGAATGTGACCTGCATCGCGATAAATAACCTGAACATTAGGGTGTATCTGTTCCCAGGTATCATAAGGATGACCTTCAAATTTTACCATAGTTGGTCCAACATGCTCACTAGTATAGAGTGGTTCACGTAGTCTGAATGTTTCTCTTTTACGCTTCTTAAGTATTCTTTCGTTGTGCCACTGTACATCCATTTCCTGTATTTTGGCACTGTCCAGTAACATCACAGCGCACAGACTTCTGGTGGCATGTGTAGCATGTATCGGCCCTGTGTATCCATCTTTTACCAGCTTGGGGATCCTTCCACAATGATCTATGTGGGCATGCGTCAGAACGAGACAATCGATCTCAGCCGGTTTGAAATACCATTGATTGTTCCAATCCCAAATATGTGAACCCTTGCCCTGAAAAAGTCCGCAATCAAGCAAAATTTTAAATCCATCCTCCAGTTCGATCAGGTGACAACTACCTGTTACATACTGTGCTGCACCGCAAAATTTTATTTTCATCTCATTCTAAGGTTTAAACATTAATGTGAAAGAATTCAACAACTATTTATTTTCTGCACCTAATATTAAGCAAAAGAATTCAATAGGCACAAAGCTTCACTTGATTTTCCTTCCTTTATCAGTGCAGATGCGCTTTGGTGAATTACATCTTTTGACATCTTCTCAGGATGGTTCCTGACATATTCACTGATTTCCAGCTCTGTAGGTAGGTTTTTTAATGATGCAAGAGATGCTATTTCATTACCTGTCAAAACGCTGCTTTCCAGAATATGTTTTGGCAATCCATCAAAACCCAATGGAACTTCTGTGACAGACTGATAAATTTCCATTAGGGCCGCCCCACTTGCACGGACATAATAATTGCGACCCATACGTCCCATCAGGTCAAGTTTGTTGGGGTCCAGTCTGTTATCCTGAAGTACATGTTCAGATATTGCTATCAGTGTGACTTCACAGATGATGAGGTGACCTGCACCACCATGTTCACCCAATGGAATGATTTCCTTAACTTTACACTCAAAATTGACAGGTGATTCCATTACTCTTGGAGGTTTGATCGATTCGGATGATTCCGGGGTAAGGCCTGTTTTGTTGAATTCACTAACACCCGATGGAAACTCAACGGAAGCCAGAGACATTTGTCTGACAATCGGATAAGAAACTACATTAACTACGCATTCTTTATTAAGGCGGACATTATGCAAGGTATCTTTTGTTGTATTATCACTTACCCGCCGATTTGATGAAAAAACAACGATGGGTGGATTGGAGGAGAAAGCATTAAAAAAACTATATGGTGCCAGATTTGCCACACCGTTTTCATCCAGAGTGCTTACAAAGGCGATGGGCCTTGGGGCTACTGCACCAATAATATACTGATGCAGGTCTTTTGTGGGTATCTCCAAAGGATGTATGATGCGTTTCATAAATAAAATTTAAACACGCAAAAGTACTAAAAATTGAACAAAGCTTTTCCTTGATTTATGAAGAATTGTTTCATTGGGAATGATGTTCTGTCTGGAATATACCGAGGATTTTGTCAGAAAGAAATAGAATTATAATTACTCCCCTTAGGCGGTACCCTGAATAAAATCTCAAATGGTAACCGATTGAATTATATCAGGCCGATGAAAATAGCTTTGATTAATCTTTATTTAATTCAGATAGTTTTTTCTAAAAAGAATGCCTTTATATGCATCATAACCAACTGATATTCCTGCCTGGATAAGTGTAAATTTAACTTCATTAGATTTCAGATCAATGATAAATACCTTACATCCGATGGCTTTAATTAACTCCGGATTACTGCTCTTCCAGCAATAAGCTATCTCGGCAGCAGTTGCGTTATAATTTTTATCCCATTTTTTACCCAATGTGACCTCCAGGTGAAAAATGCCATTTTCATATTTCAACAGCTTGGACGACAGGCCTAAACTGACCCTGTAATACATGTCAGTTTCTACAAAATGCCTTCTATTTATTTTTTGAATGTCCATATCTCCTCTATCACAGAAACTATGCCATATCTGAGAAATTATTTCCCAAACCTTTGTTTAGTAAAGAGAGGAGTACGGCTTTTTTTCATTATTTTATTATCTGATTAATATGTAGTCTTTATAGTGATGTGATTTATAATGGATTACAATCCTGATATCACATACCTGTGATTATATATTATAAAGTGTTTATTTAATTAAATAACTGAATTTTACTTTCGATTTCTTACTTTTGCAGATTTTTCAGGATTACGGCAGCACATTATGAAACAAATAGAAGAGTTACAAAAAAGGAAAACTTTTGGTATTGTATCACATCCGGATGCAGGAAAGACTACTCTGACTGAAAAATTATTGTTATTTGGTGGTGCTATTCAGGAGGCGGGAGCTGTGAAATCAAACAAAATAAAAAAACACGCAACATCCGATTTTATGGAA
>JACMLK010000344.1 GCA_014379665.1 Saprospiraceae bacterium
ATTGGGAGTCGAAACCATAATCGTTCTGCAATTACTTCTGACCGAACACGATGAAATTACCTGCTCTAGCCTAATCTGTTCTGACGGCTCCAAAAAATCTGCATCGTCTATAAACAAATATGCGATGTCATAAGCAGCAAAATCAATAATATCAGTCGGATCCAAAATTTTTATCCAGGTTTTTTTTAACCACAAATCAGTGAATTTTGAATCTAGCTTTAGTGAAGGAAATCTTTTTTCGAATAATTTCTTTAAAATTACATCCATTTTATGATTAGATCTACTACCATTTCCTGCAATAATGTAGATCGATTTATAATCCAACTCTGATGAAAAAAGGATTTTCCAAGTGAGGTATCTAAGAATGAAAGTGGTTAGTCCAAGCCCTCTTGCCTTCTTTATCCAAACATTCTGATTTTGTTCCAGGATATCAAAGATTATTTTTTGAAATCTAAACAGAGGATATGAAACGCCATCTTTACTAGGCAATGATAGCACATGATTAAAGCAACAGTATCCGCCTTCCGTTGAATATCGATTTCTGTGTGTATAAGGATCCCAAATCCAAAACGGCATATCCAAGAAGGTTGACAAAACATCTTTTCCTTGTAGAGAGAAAGATGTATTCAGGCCCAGCATTTTTTTGTCTCTCAAGCCTGCTAGGTTTGAGCTTATAATAGAAGTTCCTAAACAAAGTTAACCGAATAGTCTAGTCTTTTTTATTTTATCAGACATTTATGAAAAGTTTGAATATCCATAATGTTCTATACATAGTAATGAGCAAACGTATTGGGTTCTGATGAATCTCTATCATTCGTGAATTGCGAATAAATTATCCCTCCGTAAACAACTAGATCTCTGGCAAGCATCTCCATTCTTGATTGCAATCGCTTGTTAACAATTTGGCCAACCTGGTCGCAGTCTTCTCGCTCGTTTATCGAAACTCCATATGGCAAACTCCAAGCATAGCACTGTCTTACTGCAGTTCTCATCTGATCCATCACAGTTAGACCTTTCTCATGGGAAGAGACAATATAGCCAAAGGTCTTTCCCGAAAATTCCTTCCAGAAAAAATCAAGAAAGTTTTTCATAGTCCCAGACATTGACCCATGATAATCGGGTGAAGCTAAAAGAAATACATTAGCCCAATTTACGTCAGATGTGATCTTTTTTACATTTTCATTTTCAAATCCAGTACTGGGTCTATACATGGGCAATTCGGTTTCGAAGAGGTTCAACAATCTAACTTCGGTTTTATACTTCAAGGAAATAATTTCTAGAACACTTCGTAGAGCTTTTGTGCTAAAGGAATTTTTCCTCATGCTGCTTCCAATACCCAATACCTTAACTTTTTGTTCCGTAAGTTCTAATCCAAATATGGAATATATAAAATATTTTTCGCCAGATTATCAGATTAAATATAACAACTATTAAGACGTGTCATGTCAATAATCTCCAATAAGTTATGCCAATATTGATCCGGCCTGATTCAGAATTCACAGATTTGCTAAGAAATAATTTAAGAGTAAGATATGATGAGAGGAAAAAGGAAAGAACAGGACCAGCGCCCATCCATGTTTCAGATATACTACCGAGCTCCTGTATCAGAAAGCAGTATTATTCCCGAGTTTATCCGGATGAAGCTCCTATCACTGATGAGTCAATACATCATTTCGTTAGGGGTGAAGCAAGTGAGTTTGCCATCACCAATCTTGCAAAAATTGGCGTGGCTCAGGCGGAGTTACAAATGGATGGAATAGTCGCTCATCCTGATATAATGGATAATACGGATGATAAAACGATTATAATTGAGCTGAAAGATAC
>JACMLK010000345.1 GCA_014379665.1 Saprospiraceae bacterium
ATACATACCGCTTCGTCTGCAAACCGGACATGCAGGCTATCCCGATCAGCCGTGGAATATACTGCAACGGTTTTAATACCCATTTCCTTACAGGTACGAATAACCCTTAATGCAATCTCCCCGCGATTGGCGATCAAAATTTTATTAAACATAAAGTCCTGATATTGGCATTTAACTTATGCCGGTTCGACTAAAAATAAAACCTGGTCGTATTCCACCGGAGCAGCATCTTCAACCAATATTTTGACTATCACCCCTTCGATTTCACTTTCGATTTCATTAAATAATTTCATCGCCTCGATCATACAAACTACCTGACCATTTTTAACGGCATCGCCCACTTTTATGTAGGGTGGTTTGTCCGGTGAAGCAGAACGATAAAACGTACCCACCATGGGAGATTTAATTTCTAAATAACTGCTGGCTGCTTTAGCTTCATTTCCGATGAATGGAGTGGCGGCAGGTGGTTCTGGTGCCGAGGTTGAACCCGATGTAGAAACCGGAGTGGGTGGTGCGGCCGGAAGAGCCGATATAGGGGCTAACTGGGCTGGAATCCGATCTCTTATACTGGCTTCAGACTTTAATACCAGTTCAAAATCCCCACGCTTTAATTTCAACTCAGCAAGACCCGATTTACTCATCATTTTGATGAGTTCCTGGATTTCTTTGAGATCCATATTCATTAACTTTTTACCCGTTCAATATACGACCTATTTTGTGTATCTACTTTTATTTTGTCCCCTTCATTGACAAAAAGCGGCACTTTGATTTCGGCCCCGGTTTCCAGTTTGGCCGACTTTAATGCATTAGTAGCCGTATCCCCTCTGACGCCTGGCTCTGTATATACAACTTCCAGTACCATATGCATCGGCAGGGTCACACTTAAGGGAGTTTCATTTTCTGCATGAAACAGGATTTCAACATCCATGCCTTCTTTTAAAAATTCGGTACCATCGATCATGGTTGCCTGGAGCAGGACCTGATCGTAATTTTCATTATTCATAAAATTATAACCCTGATCATCTTGGTATAAAAACTGATATTTCCTCCTCTCCATTCTTACTTCATCATATCGGGTACCGGCAGCGAAAGAATATTCTATGGTACGACCTGTAGTCATACTTTTTAATTTAGTGCGCACAAAAGCGGCGCTCCGGGCACTTTTAACATGCTGAAATTCGATGACGGTCCATAAATCATTGTTGTGATTTAAGCACATCCCGTTCCGGATATCTGAGGTCATTGCCATAAGCTTATTTATTTTTGAGGGCGCAAATATAGCCAAAATGCGGCAGATTAAATGCCTGAACTTAGATTTGTCTTTTCTTCAAGAACCGGATTCGAAGAATGGTGGAATAAAAAGGAGACGATTCAATTGCCAAAATCAAATTCAGGTGAATGGAGAGGTTTATGGATCAATTTCTAATCCAGATCCTGGGAAGAAAATTTTTAGTTAACGCTAATCCTTAATCATCAAAGCCCCGGCTTTTATTCCGGGGCTTCAACATTCCAGGTCATATTAATATTTTTGAATAAGCCTTATATCCAAAGAGTTAACTGCTCATTAAACATCCTTTCGAACGATCAATTTTTTTCATCAATCAATACCATTTTCCTGCTTGATGTAAAGAATGAACTTTCAAACCTGTAATACAACACCCCGGATACTCCGATGTCCTGCCGATCTATCAAAACCTCCTGGTAACCTTTTGTCCAGCTTTTTTGAACTGACTTGATGATCCGGCCTGTAACATCGAATAAGTTCAGGGTGCCTTTTCCCTCTTCCGCCAGGTTTAACCCAATTACTGTCCGTGCATCGAATGGATTGGGGTAGTTCTGATACAATTCATTCCCCCCCGTAACTTGTTTTCCATCTTTGATAAAA
>JACMLK010000346.1 GCA_014379665.1 Saprospiraceae bacterium
ATGACCGAAGGATTCCTTAAAAAGTCCGGACCATTTAAAAAAGGTGATTTCACCGGAGCTTTCCTGCAGGCAGGCGTTTCGGAACTAACTATGGCGGCTTTAAGCACTGGAATGGCCTTACATGGAGGGGTAATACCGGTATGCGCTACATTTTTTGCGTTTTCAGATTACATGAAGCCTGCGATCAGAGTGGCCGCTTTAATGGAGCAACCTGTAAAATTTATCTGGACCCATGATGCGTTCAGAGTGGGTGAAGATGGACCTACTCATCAACCCATTGAGCAGGAAGCACAACTTAGATTACTTGAAAAATTGCATAACCATTCAGGGCAACCATCTTTTATAGCTTTGAGACCGGGTGACAGTGCCGAGACCCTTGCTGCTTATCAGTTCATATTGAATACCAACGACAAGCCTACCGGATTGATATTGTCAAGACAAAATATTACGGATATTCCGGCATTAAAAAAAGACAGATTGACAGAAGCTGCACAACTTACCAAAGGTGCATATGCTGTTTATCATTCTTCTGATCAACCGGATATCATATTATTAGCTAATGGGTCTGAGGTAGCTACGTTATTTGAAGCAAAGCCAATCCTTGAAAAACAATATAACCTAAAAGTAAATATCGTCTCAGTTCCATCTGAAGGACTTTTCAGACAACAACCTGAATCCTATCAGAAGCGTATCATTCCTGAAGAAGTGCCTATTTTCGGCCTCACCGCCGGCTTGCCTGTTACGCTTGAAAACCTGGTACCTAAAAATGGAAAAGTTTTTGGAATGACACACTTCGGATTTTCAGCACCCTACACTGTACTGGATAAAGAATTTGGATATACGGCAGATAATGTAGTCAATCAGGTACTTGAATTGTTACAGATAAGCAAATAACCTATTACATCCTGTTATACTCCTTAAGTGCCTCATTAAGCATTTTGTAATCGATTTCTCCTTTATTTGCTGTGAGGTGGTCAGCTATTGCCAATGATTTTCGTATCCGACTCTCACTATTTTTTACTTTACCTATAATATAAAGGAGAGATCTTTGTTTACCCGGAGTTAATTTATGAAAATATCTGTCTGCATCCGGATCCTGAAGCAATACTTCCTGAAATTCCTCAGGTATAGGCATCCCGTATTTTGATGTATCTTTCTCAATCAACACTGAAATTTCACTGTTTAAAGCAACCCCCAATTTTTTTTGTACTCCCTGATTAATCATTATAAACCAGGTTTCCTTATTTGGCATTAATGCACAGTGAAGTTTTATTTCATTTATGGTGCAAATGACACGCCGGTCTTTACCATTAACGAATTGTGCTGCAATGGTTGAAGGTACTAAAAAATGCCATCCCCATAATGTGGAAGATTCAAATTGTGATAACACAGAGATAAAAGAAACCTGATTCATTTTAATTATCTTCCGTATTTTATGAGAAGTGACCTGATCCTTTCATTAAGGGCTTCATGCTGAATCATATCTTCTATGTTAAGATGGAATCTGTAACGCCAGTAATGTTTTGTGTTGCTTGGTTCATTGATCTGCTCAGAATTAGGGTCTGTTTTTCTCAACGATTCATCCATGCCTACCAGATCCTGAATCGGGAAGATGGCAAGCATACTTGGAGAAGCCAAATGATCTTCAATGACAGCCTGTACAATACCAGTAGTACAATCCATTGGGGTCAGCCCTTTCCAATGCAGATAATTGTAATAAAATTCCTTTGCATTTTCATGA
This sequence comes from Saprospiraceae bacterium, assembly GCA_014379665.1. GTDB lineage: Bacteria > Bacteroidota > Bacteroidia > Chitinophagales > Saprospiraceae > OLB9. The sequence continues at coordinate 1,742 of JACMLK010000346.1, forward strand.
TCGCTTTCCCACCAACCTCTGATGGTGGACATATCATGACAGGAAGGACTACACACGGAGAAATAAGGATACGAACCTACCTGACCAAATTTTGAATTTCCTTTTGGCATTCTTTGTATTTCCAAAGATATAATATTCATATCGCGCATCACTCCCGGAACCACTCCGGGGATCATTCCAAGATCTTCTCCACAAATGAGCATATCACTGGCATCGAGTATAGCCGGTAACTTCCACTGTGCCTGTTCCTTCCAATATTCATCATGTCTCTTAAAGAAGTAGTCATTATAAAGGGTATCAAATTTTGTTTTTGTAATATTATCGAGATGACTATAAGAAGAAGTACGCGATAAAGTAATTCTTGGATTAAATAACTTTCCTGCTGAATCGGGTTCTGCTATGAGCAGGACATCACTAACCAGCTTAAATAAATTCAGCTCATACTTTTTGTATTTTTTATTTTGAAGTATAAACTTAGAAATTTC
>JACMLK010000347.1 GCA_014379665.1 Saprospiraceae bacterium
AATGCAACCGGTACCATGGTGAATGCATTGTTATATTACATGAAACAAAAAAACCTCCCGCTGCTCAAAGGCAACAGGGATGACAGACCGGGACTTGTTCACCGGATTGACAAAGATACTTCCGGTCTTATTCTTATTGCCAAGACAGATTATGCCATGACCCATCTGGCTAAACAATTTTTTGATCATACGATTACCCGGGAATATATTGCATTGGTATGGGGTGATGTGGCAGAGGAAAAAGGAACCATACAAACCAATATTGGCCGTCATGAAAAGGACAGGATGCAAATGAAGGCCTATGTTGATAGTGAAGAAGGAAAAAACGCCATAACTCATTACGAAGTAATAGAAAAACTGTATTATGTCACGGTGGTGAAGTGTAATCTGGAGACCGGCCGCACGCATCAGATACGGGTTCATATGAAACACCTTGGGCATACCTTATTTAACGATGATAGGTACGGCGGCGACAAAATTTTGAAAGGCACTATATTTTCGAAATACAAACAGTTTGTAGATAATTGTTTTGAGATCATGCCAAGACAGGCACTTCACGCAAGAAGCCTCGGATTTATTCATCCTGTGACTGAAAAATATATGCTATTTGAATCAGAATTGCCGAATGATTTTAAGGCTTTACTTACCAAATGGCGAGGGTATATTGCTTCAAGAAGGGAAGTCATGGAACCATGACATGCAAATCCTTGCAAATTTCAAATAATAAAGGTTTTCTTTTTCCTATGAGACTTAATATGAATGTCAGATTAATATGAATATAACTCAAAGAGTAAATAGTCTTGTATTATTAGGTGAGATGCTGAGTGTACTTACTTCTAAAGAAATTGCCGATGTGTGTTTTAGTGCAGAAAATGAAAATCCATGGTTTACACAAACCAATATCAGACAATCAATAACTGCGATAAGAGACAAATATCTGACCAGGGAAGCCATCGGGCAAATGGTAAGCAGGTACAAGCTGGATGACAATATTGATAAGAAAAGAGTGGGTCTTATTCTCGCTGGTAATATTCCGTTAGTTGGTTTTCATGATATTTTATGTTGTTTTCTGGCGGGTCACATCAGTCTGATCAAATATTCTGACAAAGACAAAATCCTTATACCATACCTCATTAAAAAGTTGACTGAAGCGTATCATGATGCTTCTGAATACTTTGTGGAAATAGAGAGACTCACTGATTATGATGCTGTCATCGCCACAGGAAGCAATACCACAGCTAAACATTTTGAATTTTACTTCAGTCATGTACCACACATTATCAGAAAAAACAAAAACAGTATTGCTGTTTTGTCTGGACGTGAATCTGAAGCGCAATTGTTTGAACTGGGAAATGATGTATTCAGTTATTTTGGTCTTGGATGCCGGAATGTAAGCAAGATATTTGTACCGGAAAAGTATGACATCACTCAACTATTTGAAGCATTTGATGCTTACAAAGAAGTTATATACCACCACAAATACAAAAATAATTATGATTACAATGTGGCACTTTTTCTGCTCAACAAGGAAAAATTTCTACAAAATGATATGCTGATCTTAAAGGAATCAACTGAGATCATCTCAAGAATCGGAAGCCTGCATTATGAATTCTATACTGACCTGCCTTCTTTGGTATCCAGGATCGAATCACATCAAAATGAATTACAATGTGTGGTTTCAGCAATGAAAATTCCCGGTATTCAAACAATTCCGTTTGGACTGACACAAAGTCCTGATATCACCGATTATGCCGATGGGGTGGATACGATGCAATTTTTACTTGGATTGTAGATAAACCTATTTATTTAACAAATCGCCTCACTACTACATCGTCTTTATCTTTCACAAAAGTAGCCGCTATAGCACCTATGATCATTAAAATGCCTGAAGTGACCAGCGCGTAAATGGCATGATTACCATATATACTTTTAAGCATAGGTCCACCAATCAGTCCATTGATGATTTGAGGAACCGTAATGAAAAAATTAAAAATTCCCATGTAGATACCCATCTTCTTAGCCGGGATAGCACCTGCCAGCATCGCATAAGGCATAGCGAGAATACTTGCCCAAGCCATACCAACACCGATCATTGAAAAACCGAGATAATCCGGATTACTGATAAAATAAACAGATAATAAC
>JACMLK010000045.1 GCA_014379665.1 Saprospiraceae bacterium
CATCCGGAAAATATTGAGCCAAAATGGAGACAGAATATGGAAGAAAACAAACTTTATAAAGTATCGAATAATACTTCAAAACCAAAGTATTATGTGCTGGATATGTTCCCATACCCTTCAGGTGCCGGTCTCCACGTAGGTCACCCACTTGGATATATTGCATCGGATATTTTTGCAAGATATAAACGACTAACCGGGTACAATGTACTTCATCCTATGGGGTTTGATGCATTCGGTTTACCCGCTGAACAATATGCCATTCAAAGCGGCATACATCCGGCTGTCTCGACTGATCAAAATATTAAGAGGTACCGGGAGCAATTGGATAATATTGGATTCAGTTTTGACTGGAGTCGCGAAGTGAAAACTTCTGATCCTGCTTATTACAAATGGACACAATGGATTTTCCTTCAGTTGTTTAATCACTATTACGATGTAGATGCAAACAAAGCACTTCCAATACAACAACTTATACTTACTTTTGAAAAAAACGGAAATGCCGGCGTAAAAGCCCATTCTACTTATGAGCAAATATTTTTAGCACATGAATGGCATCAGATGTCTTCTAAAGAAAAGGATGATGTATTGATGAATTACAGGCTTGCCTATCGAAAAAAAGGATACGTAAACTGGTGCGAAGCACTGGGCACTGTACTTGCCAATGACGAAGTGAAAGATGGTTTATCAGAAAGAGGTGGACACCCGGTAGAAAAAAGAGCCATGATACAATGGTCTCTGCGTATCACTGCTTATGCAGAAAGATTGCTCCATGATCTGGACACGCTCAATTGGTCAGACGCTTTGAAAGCCATGCAGCGCAACTGGATTGGCAAATCTGAAGGAGCGCAATTGTTTTTTGATGTCGTGGGGTATGACCGCAAGATTGAAATATTTACAACCAGACCTGATACTATATTTGGAGCGACTTATATGGTACTCGCTCCTGAACATGATCTCGTCTCACAACTGACTACACAGGATCAAAAAGAAACCGTAAACAAATATCTGGATTATGTAGGAAGCCGTACAGAGATAGACCGGATGGTTGAAGTAAAGGAAGTAACTGGTGTATTTACCGGTGCATATGCACACAATCCGTTTACAAATTCAAATATTCCTATCTGGTTAGGTGAATATGTTTTGAAAGATTACGGAACCGGTGCTATTATGGCAGTTCCAAGCGATGATGAGCGAGATCATGTTTTTGCGAAAAAATTTGGATTGCCTATCATTGATGTGGTGGATAAATCACAATGGCCTGATGCTACCTTACATGACAAGGTGGGTACTATGTTCAATTCGGATTTTTTGAATGGAATGCAGGTAGAAGTTGCGATCAAAGAAATGTACGACCGTATAGAACAGAAAGGCATAGGCAGCAAAAAAATTAATTACAAACTTCGTGATGCCAATTATTCGAGACAAAGATACTGGGGTGAACCATTTCCGATCGCCTATGATAATGATGGTGTGGCACATGCAATGGATGTGGATAATTTGCCCCTTACACTCCCGAATCTGGAAAATTTCCAACCATCATCCGGTGGAAAATCCCCTTTGGCCAGGGCAGAACAATGGGTAACCCAAATCGATGGTCTGGAACTGGAGACAGACACCATGCCCGGATTTGCCGGTTCTTCCTGGTATTTTTTGCGATATATGGATGCCGGCAATCAAAATGAGTTTGCCTCAGGGGAAGCCATAAACTACTGGCAGGATGTGGATCTGTATGTTGGGGGTACGGAACACGCGGTAGGTCATCTCCTTTATTCGAGATGCTGGCATAAATTTTTATTTGATCTGGGTTATTTGCCTACGCTTGAGCCTTTCAAGAAACTGGTCAATCAAGGAATGATTCAGGGTTCATCAAGATTGGTTTGGCGGGTAAGTGAGTTTATTTATAATGATCTTGACTTGGCGAAGATTACTACAGTGCTGGTTTCTAAAAAGTATAGTGATTTGAATACCCTTGGTGACAATGAAATATTGGCTAAATTGTATGGGATTGCGAATTATGAAAAATCCAAATGTAGCGGAATGGAACTGACAAGCCTTCATGTGGACGTGAATATGGTGGATGGTATATATCTTGATATTGAAGTATTCAGAAATTGGCGGCCGGAGTATAAAAATGCTAAGTTCTTATTGGAAGACAACAAATATATATGTGGTACTCAGGTTGAAAAAATGAGTAAGAGTTTATATAATACCGTAAATCCCGATGATTTAGTAAAGAATTACGGAGCCGACTGCTTCCGGATGTACGAAATGTTTCTCGGTCCAATAGAACAGTCTAAACCTTGGGACACTAAAGGCATCGAAGGTGTCCAGAAGTTTTTAAGAAAATTCTGGAGTCTTTATTATAATGAATCAGGTTTGAATTTATCGGATGAATTACCAATTACTGATGAGTTGAAAATACTTCACCTCACTATAAAAAAAATCACTGAAGATATAGAAAGATTCTCTTTCAATACCTGTGTGAGTGCTTTTATGATGTGCGTCAACGATCTTAAAAGACTGGATTGTAATAAAAAACAAATCCTGGAGCCCTTATGCATATTACTTGCACCATTTGCACCTTTTATTACTGAAGAAATTTGGGCAGATATGGGTAATTCAGCATCTGTACATAAGGCTATTTTTCCGAATTTTGAACCAATATATCTTGTACAGGATACGATCGAATATCCGGTGTGTATCAATGGTAAGAAACGGGATACCATCGAAATTTCTGCGCAAATGTCACATAAAGAGATCGAGGATCTGGTTATGCATTTAGATCAGGTCAAAAAATATGTGAATGGAAAACAAATTCTGAAAGTTATAGTCGTGACCAACAGAATGGTAAATGTGGTGATTAAAGAATAATTAGCAAATTAGCAATTTAGCAATTTAACAATTTAGCAAGTATCAATCCCCGATCACATCCCTGACCTGAAGAAATCTTTTACTATAATAGGTTTCTTTCAGATGGTCAATCCGAATGCCACTTGAAACAGATGAGTGTATAAAATATAATGTGTCATTACTCCAGTGATGGGCCAATCCTACATGGCCAGGTCTGTTATTTCTATGATTCCGACCTTTGAATACTAAAATATCTCCTGGTCTGGTATTCTTTACATCTTTTACTCTCTTTCCATCATGTATCTGAGAGACTGAACTTCGGGTTATATTAATCCCAATGCCTGCCATAATAAATCTGACATATCCCGAACAATCAAAAATATTTTTTGAAACTTTAGATTTGTATTTTAACCCCAGAAACTTCTCGGCGGTTAGTAGTAATTCATCACGTTTTTTATTTGCACCGGTCGGTTCCGACTGAATATTCGAGAAGGATGGAAAAAATAAAAAAAGCCAAAAGTAAAATCGCATGACAAAACAATTAATCTAATCCGAAAATTTTACATATTAAAAAAATGGTCAGTATTTATCACATTTCTGTTGTTGCATAAGGCAAAAGAACGAATTTTAATAAACAGTTGGTATATTTTTTAATAATAAATGTTGATTCAAATTTTTTAGCAGTTATCCACACAACCTGAAACGTCCACGAATACCCGCCAAGTCTTGTCATGTACCTGTGAAGTCTCCCGAAGTACCTGCGGAGTCTCATGAAGTACCTGCGGAGTCTCCCGAAGTACCTGTGAAGTCTCATGAAGTACCTGTGAAGTCTCATGAAGTACCTGTGAAGTCTCATGACGTACCTGAGTAAACCAGAGATGGATTGAGTTTAAAAATAGTGCAAGACTACCTTCATCTATAAAAAAAGTCCACTTCCTTAAACCTAAGAAAGTGGGCTTTTAAATATTTTAATTTGTGCTATTCCTCCCTACTCCACCATAATCATCTTCTTAGTTGCCGTGAACTCACCGCTTACTAAGGTGTAATACAATACACCGCTGGTTCCTAACTGCTCTTTGGTGAATATCTCGTGGTTGAAGCCTTTAGCTGCATCTAGCTCTCTTACCGTCACCAGCTTACCCGTCACATCATAGACACTTAAAGTCGCTTTGGCTGCCACCGGCATCCTGAAGCTTATTGTCGTCTGACCCTTGAATGGGTTTGGTTCGTTTTGTAACAACTCTATCACATCATCCGGTGTTGACCTTACCATCAGGTTCACTCCACCTACTTTGAGGTCGGCTCCTGTATATGATTCTATCGGGGTTACCCCAGAGTTCAATGAAAACATCTCACTTAATAGACCGGCTCTGTTTGCTTTAAGGATCAGTGTAAACAGTACTTCATGGTCTCTCACCGTCACACTTTCTTTCGATGCATAACTCATTGTCATCACATTAGTGGCAAGTACTCCTATGTTGTTTGTATTCACTTCTATTACTCCCGGTTGTATTCCAACA
>JACMLK010000348.1 GCA_014379665.1 Saprospiraceae bacterium
AACACTCGAACAATGAACAAAGAACAATGAACAATGAACACTCGAACAATGAACAATGAACAATGAACACTCGAACAATGAACAATGAATTACGAATTCTATAACTTTTCAACCCGACACTCTTTTTTGAGTTGTATAATTGGTCATTTATTGAATATCTCCTTTTAACATAAAACTTTTTTAGTTTTTTTAAGTTATTCAGCAGATAGTATGAAACATTGTTACAATATGTGTAATTTTGACCTGTAAATCAATATCAATTATGAGTGTACTGGATTTAGCCAGAGTAATTATTTACCGGTTTCACGAGAAGGGATTGGAGATATTTCTGATCAACAATGAGATGGACAAGGATCAGGACATATGGCGTATTCCTCAGGGTTTATCTGAGTCCGTCAAGGAACGAGGCAAAACAAATCTTATTATCCACCTGGATACCATAGAAGATGAAAACGGCAGAGCAATAAAAACCATGGCCATTGAAGGAGACTGGCACGATATCCCGTCCATCAGGGGGATGCTGAGACATGATGTGAAACTTGTCAAAGCTATCGTAAAAGAAAATTTGCCGGGTAGTGATAAGGGAGCTTATTTTGCGGTCAAAGAAGCCTTCAAAAAAGTGATGCCGCATGAGTATAAAGCACTTAAGGAATTGAAAGAAGTGCTTTTTGACAGAAATTCGGTGACCAATATATAACATACATCCTGCTCTTATATGACAATAGATAGCTGTACCATCCGCAGTACATCTTTCCATTTTGATGGAGTCAGTAATATTTATCACGGTAAAGTTCGGGATGTGTACGATCTGGACTATCGGCTTCTGATGGTAGCGACTGACAGGATATCTGCATTCGATCATATACTTCCTAAATCCATTCCATATAAAGGGCAGGTACTCAACCAGATTGCTCAACATTTTCTTCTTGCTACCACAGATATTGTACCCAATTGGCTTATCGCCTGTCCTGACCCTAATGTGTCTCTGGGGATCAAAGCGGCGCCGATCAAAATAGAAATGGTGATTCGCGGTTATTTGTCAGGCCATGCCTGGCGAACCTACAAAACCGGAGGTCGTGTACTTTGTGGTGTGATGATGCCGGATGGTATGAAAGAAAATGACAAATTTACGGTCCCTCTTATCACACCTACTACCAAGGCAAGCGAAGGTCATGACATGGATATTTCAGAGGAAGACCTGTTGGCTCAGGGCTTAATCAATGCTACAGATTGGGAAACCCTGAAAGTATATACACGGACTTTATTTGAAAGAGGGTCGGAGATGGCTGCAGACCGCGGATTGATATTGGTGGATACCAAATATGAATTCGGCAAGGTAAATGATCAGATTATCCTCATTGACGAGATACACACGCCTGACAGTTCGAGATATTTTTATAGTGATGGCTACGCAGAACGACAGGCCACAGGAAGTCCGCAACCTCAACTTTCCAAAGAGTTTGTACGCGAATGGCTGATCGATCATGGATTTCAGGGATTGACCGGACAGGAAATGCCTGTTATGCCTGACGAATTTGTCTGGGAAATATCAGACAGATATATCCAACTTTATGAAATTATTACAGGGCAGAAGTTTGTAAAAGCTGACGTAGCGGATATCTATGACAGGATATTGAAAAATGTAGAAAACTATTTGTCAAAATAATGTATTTTTTTCGTTGGAACTGTTTTAATCCGGAAGTATAGAGTACTCTGGTGTTCATTTGTAATTGACTGTTTTCGGGTCAGCAGATTTGTTGAAAAGGATTTCCAAATCCTTCCCCAACAACCCCGCCCGACCACTATCTAGGCGGCCGTCAGTTCTTTATTGCAAACTCCGACAATCGGAAGTTGATAGTCAGTTTTAGATTATAGTATTGAGAAATCACTGTCGCATCACTGTTGGATCACCACCGCAGGATTGTGTGAGGATCATGGGAAGATCATGGGAAGATCATGGGAAGATCGTGGGAGGATCGTAGGAGGATCATGGAAGGAATATCGGGACAACGTCGAGGCAACGTCGGGACAACGTCGGGACAACCTATTTTAAATATTGATTTAATTCCAGTTAACTTTAGGCTGGGGAAGGATATAAAACATATAAACGGATGAGAAAGTTCCCTGAATTTAATACCCGAATTTATCTTATTAGGGTCTGTTGAATGTCACAAAATAAAGGGCTTGTCCATAATTTTTGGTTTTTTGAAAATAAATAAATATTTAAAGCGTATAATAGTAAGTTAAACCAATAAATTCAAAATGACAAAGAACGTAAAAGCTATAGCGATAACATTGACATCAGTAACCATTTTGGCAGGACTTGGATTTTTAGGATTTTTAAAATTCACTCGGTCAATTCATCAACAAAGGAGTTGTGAGTGGGCTAATATAGATAATATTGAATTGCACACAGGTATAGACATTCCAAAAATTTTGACATCTGACTGCGAGTATAACAAAAAATTAAACACAAAAACGGCATCATTCAGCATCGACACAGGTAATGTAGATATATCAAAATATATCCTGAGAAATAAGTTTAACAAAATTCAGGCAATGACAGGATTTGGACTAGAGGAGTTGTTAAAAAACGAACATATAGCTGGCTTAAAAAGCACTTCGGGGCTGTATTATGCAAAAGGTTCGTCCCTGGGAGAAACCTGGCAGTCAATACTTGAAAATCCAACTGGTAAGCTCTGGGTAACTATCAAATTCAAAGATTAAAAATCGCACATAATAAATATGAGGTGACAGGTATCAGACATTAAATTTAAAACCACTAACCGGGATTTATAGCTGACCTAAAGAAAGTAGAAGAAAAATAATTTATTTCCAAAATATATTAAAATGGGACAAGAAGGAACAAAAGAAAATCCATGGAAACTAAAAACTCCACCTTTGACATCTGAATATGAAATGTATAAAGATGAAAAGGATGGCAAAGAAGTAATCGTATGCGTAGTCGGGAAAACGACCTTACTTTATGACTATCGTTGTCTTAACGATCTTCAAACTATGCTCAAAAAGCATGGTGACTGGATGGAGCTTGGAAGTGCAGACGAACAAAAACCTGC
>JACMLK010000349.1 GCA_014379665.1 Saprospiraceae bacterium
AAGTAATAAAAGAATCTTTAAATCCGCTAGCTCTCACTTTTGCGAGTATGTCCTCGGCCTCTTTTCTATCAGTAAAATATCCTAATCTTACCTTTAATGAATTATTTGCACTCATTTTATAAATATTTCCATATTTAATAAGAATCTTAAATCTGTCAAAGTTTGGTTTTACTTTAGAAACAGATGCAAGTTGAATGAAAAAAACTTCAGTGGATGGTATTTGTTCACTAAATCCTATCCTATGTGCCCCTTCAAGTGACATATCTTCCATTGCATTAGAACCTACCTTTGTCACATCAAATTCAGGGAGTTTAAAAATAGTGGAATTATTGGCTTTGGCAGTCTCAGTATTTAATTCTGATTCTTTATAGGTTACCATTGTGGCGGCATCGGCATTTACAGTATGTTTTTGTGTTTCGTCTGCAAGTGCATCCAGCGAAACGGCTTGCGGAATACTTGCAAATTCTTCTGAAATTGGTTCTTCCTGCATCAATTTGCGTGACTTATAGATATCATTTTTACCTTTACCTCCCAATCTGTCGGACGTAAAATATAATTCTCCCATACTATTAAAAGTTGGGGAATAATCATCGCTTAATGAGTTTGCACCAAGTCCAAGGTTTTTAGGATTTGTCCAGATACCATTGATCACTTCACTTTTAAATATATCATATCCGCCGAGACCAGTGTGATAGTCAGACGCAAAATATAATTCATTTCCTTTTAAAAAAGGGGTGATTTCATTTTCCTGACTATTGATTTCATCTCCCAGATTCATAGGTAAAGACCATTCTCCATTGTCAAGATAGCTGACATAAATATCGAATCCTCCAAAACCACCTTTTCTGTCAGACGAAAAATATATAGCTGTACCATCAAAAGCAAGATTAGCGGAATTTATGGAAGACCCTACTTCATTATATTGAAATGGTCGGGTTGATGTGATTTCACCTTTTTCGTTTACAATGGCAATGTGGAGACTTGACATTTTACCGGTAGTGACGAAAGCATATCTGTCTTCAATTTTTGATTCTATCAGTGCGCACCTTAAACCATTGGATGAGAAACTTAAAGGTCCAATATGATTCATACTGCCATCCATTGCTTTTATAAAGCCCAATCTGTTTTTCTCAGCGTTATATAAAAAAGAACGGTGAGCTGTTTCCTCTGTATTTATTAATTTTTCAGACTCGGTCATTAAAATATCGTTCCTGAAAGAACTGAAGACTGGCAGACTATGGTAAAAAGTAAGTCCAAAATCTGATGAGTTGCTATTGGAAGGCATTACAAAAGTTTCAAATGTTGGCTCTCCTGATAATGTACTAATGGCAAACTCACAACTTCCTATAAAATGATCTGCTTCATTTGGTTTGTATAATCTGTATTTTTGATAAACCACTATCGCTTCTTTGTATCTGCCGAGTTTTTTTAAAACATCACCATGTCTTTTGAGTGTTACAGGATCTACTAATGTGTTGCCCGGAATTGTTTCATACCAATGGATGGCTTCAGTTAACTCTCCCGACATGGAATACGCATCAGCTATCTTGGAAATAGTAACCACATCATCAGGATTACTTTTCAGGTAGTTTTTAAGTGATTCCACAGCAAGATGAAAATCGCCGTTTTCCATCTGCATTTCTGCTTTTTTTAACAACTTCTGGCCTGTGATGGAAAAACTTCCAAGCAATAAAATTGCGCAATAAATTATTTGTGTTTTCTTGAACATAACCCTAGTAATTATATTTTAAAACATATTTAAAATACAAATATAGTAATAATTGCTGTTATATAACAAACAATACATTAAATATTTATGTAATTTATAAAAAAAAAATAAATTAACCTTATTTTTTTATATTTAAGTCGCCTTGGATACTAAAGAGCTGCCTTTTTTTGTCTTATTGGTAATAATATTTTAATTTTGAGCAAATTTCACTTAATGTCTTTCCTGAACTTAATAAAGGGCATTGTAATCACCTACATATTGGTGGCTAACTCACTATCTGTGTATGCCCAAAAACTGGATCATATCCCTGGTGAATTTATCGTTCAGGTTGAAAAAGACAAGGATGTTAACGGACTCAGGTCACGGTTAAAAATTGCGGATACCAGATTTGCTGCTTTTACATCCAGAAAACTGATGGCAGAACCTTTGAATTTATGGTTGATTTCTATTGATTTTGGCACTGTAAATGAAACTTCTTTTGAAAAATCATTAAAAGCCTCGCCCGGAATAAAGGATGTCAGAAAAAACAGACTGATTTCACCAAGAGTTATTCCTGATGATCCGGATTTCACCAGGCAATGGCAATATCTCAATACAGGAAGTACCGGAGGTATAGCAGGTGCGGATAATGATATGGACTTAGCCTGGGACATCACTACAGGTGGACTCACTCCTGCCGGAGATACCATTGTAATATGCGTAATAGATGACGGCATCAATGCACAACATGAAGATATAAAAGATAATTTGTGGTTCAATCATAAAGAAATTCCGGGAAACGGAAAGGATGATGATGGGAATGGTTATGTAGATGATATCAGGGGATGGAATGTCGAGCATTTAACCGATAATGTATATGAAGGAGGAAGCCATGGTACTCCGGTGGCGGGTATTGTAGGGGCAAAAGGGAACAATGGTAAAGGAGTCAGCGGGGTAAACTGGAATGTAAAGTTGATGATAGTGAATTACTGGTCACCTAATGAAGCAAACGCGCTGGCAGCCTATGGTTATCCCTATAAAATGCGTAAACTTTATAATGAGACAAATGGACAAAAAGGCGCATTTGTGGTGGCAACCAATGCTTCCTGGGGTGTCGACAATACACAAGCCATTGATGCCCCGTTATGGTGTGCCTTGTATGATTCTCTTGGACAGGTAGGTATTTTAAATTGTGGCGCTACCACCAATAGTAATACTGATGTCGATATAATGGGCGACCTTCCTACCTCATGCGAAAGCGAATATCTCATTTCCGTTACCAATATGAATAAATTTGATGAAAAATTATCAAATGCCGGCTATGGGCGTCGCTCTATTGACCTGGGATCATATGGGCATCAAACCTTTACGGTGACAAGGACAACATATGGAATCTTTGGAGGCACATCAGGAGCAACCCCACACGTTACAGGTGTCATTGGCCTCATATATGCTGCACCTTGTATGGAATTTATCAATATATCTAAACAGGATCCTGCAAAAGCTGCTTTGATAGCTAAAGATATGATACTTCATGGGGTCCTGCCAAACAACAGCCTGAAGGACATCACCACGACAGGAGGCAAACTCAATGCATTCCGGACTTTGAGTAATATTATGAAACTTTGTGAGAATTGTTCTGTTCCGGCAGGTATCGCTATAAGTATGACGGATAACGCGATGAAAATAGATTGGGCAAGTAATTCCGGTGCATCAGTCGTAAGTGCGCGATACAGAAAACCGGATGACAACACCTGGATTCCGGTCGGCAATATTGTCAAAGGCGGGTGGATAACAGGTTTGGATTTTTGTACTGACTATGAGGTTCAGTTAGGGAGCGATTGCGGTCTTATACCGGGTGAATACAGTTATTCAAAATATGTAAAAACTAACGGATGCTGTCCCATACCCGTGATTGATGTCGTTGCATCTACTTTATCAACGATCGGAATTAGCTGGTTGGACATACCCAATTCTTCTTTTTTAGTACAGTATCAAACGGGAAATAATATCTGGTTGGAAGACACAGTCAGCAACAGTAATTTTTTATTGGAAAATTTACTGGCTTGCACCGGATATAGTATAAGAATTCAAACAAAATGTGATACACATGGTAATGTATCTGATTTTACTAAAGAGTATGACATTTCTACAACCTGTGGTTCATGCACTAACAATAATTATTGCGGGTTCGGTAAAAAAGATGCATCGCAGGAGTGGATTGACATATTCAAATTAGGAACTATACAAAATCAAAGTGGCTCATCGGAAGTAGGGTATAAAAATTTTGCAGGATTGCATAGTACGGATTTGATAAAAGATCAGACTTATGGATTTGAGATAATTCCAGCGTATGCCGGAAATGTTTTTGTGGAATATTATAAAATTTTTATAGATTGGAATCAGGATGGATTGTGGTCTGAGGATGAAAAAGTATTTGATACGCCAAATGCACTAAGTGATACTATAAGAGATGAAATAACTATTCCCGAATCAGCTTTGGAAGGATGGACAAAATTAAGGATAATTATGACTTTTGATGATTTTGAGGGAGGTTGCGATGATGTGGAATTTGAATTTGGAGAGGTAGAAGATTATTGTGTCAGAATAGTGAACAATACGTGTATCAATGAAGCAACTTTACAGGTGATTGACATTGAGAAAAACAAGGTCGTTTTAGTAACTGATTATCATGCTAATGAGAAGGATTCAGTATATTTTAATTTTCGTGAGAGGGGCAATCCTGATTGGACACAAGTCATTGCTTTTGATACTTTTACCATCGCCGGACTGAAAGAATGCACAGTGTATGAATATCAATACAGGTCACAATGTAAAAATCTGTTTTCCAATATCTCCCCTACAGATTCGTTGAAGACTGCTTGTGGTAATTTTGTAACGGATAAAGACAACATACATTTTAACATTAACCCAAATCCATGCTATGATTATCTCACTTTTTATCCGGGGACATTATACGATCAGATATCATATTTTAAGATACTGGATCTTTCCGGCAATGAAATATTGAGCTTAACATCGGGAGACGCTGTAAAAACCGAAATCGACATGTCTTCATGTAAAAACGGCTTGTACCTCCTTGAAATAAATACCATCTCAGGCCACAGGTATTACCAAAAAGTAGTAAAGATGCAGTAGTTATTCTAAAAACAATGTCCAAATACTAGAAGTGTCTGTAACATCACTCATCAGTTTTTTATCACCCTGATCAGATGTTCCAACTTCAAGTTTTCAACCCATAATATGAACAGTATAAATAAAAAGATCAAAAGGATACTCATTATATAATTACCCCTGAATAATATAAAACTCAACCCACATAGCCACGTTGCCATAAATAAATAAGTCAATATTTTTCTGGCTTCGTACCCTACCGGGTAATGTTTGTTCCCAACATAATAAGAGATACAAGTCATTGTAACATAAGTGATTAAGGTAGCAATAGCACCACCCATGATGCCAAATACCGGCACCAATACAAAAAGCAGGATAATAGTCAATGCCGCTCCGGAAATACTGATATACATACCTATTCTTGTACGATCAGTAAGTTTGTACCAAATCGCAAGGTTATTATAAATACCTGAAAAAAGATTGGCAAGGAGGATAACGGGTACTATGATCAAACCCGGCAAATATGTTGTCTTTCTGATGAGTATTCCAGCCAGTATATCAATAAAACTTACTACAAAAACCATAAAAATGCATCCGAATATCACAAACCAAGTCATGATTGTACTGTATTTTTTTGTGGCATCGGCAGTATCAGCATGATTAAAAAAAAATGGTTCGGCACCCATTCTGAAAGCAGTGATATACAATGTCATGAACACACCCAGTTTATAACAGGCCGCATACATTCCATTGGCATTTTTATCTATCAATTTCTGAATGATGAGTTTGTCTGCATTTTCATTAATTACGTACGCTAAACCTCCAATCATAATGGGCCATCCGTATTTTAATAATTTTTGTATTATTGATTTTTCTATGCTCCATTTTATTTTTAAAATTTCAGGCAAAAAGAGAATCAATGTAATTAAACTTGCCATCAGATTTGCAACAATTATTGGGAAAACACCTGGTATGGTCAGTGACTTTAAACTCTCTGAATTATTAAAAAAATTATTTCCCAAAGTCATTTCAGGTAATTCGAGCAGAAAAATATAGGTAAGAGTAAACCAAACCAACACATTGAATATCTTAAATATCATAAATTTTACGGGTCGATTGGATACCCTTAACAATGCAAAAGGAATGACAACTAATGTGTCCAATGCAGTAGTCCAGACAAGTATTTTTATAAACATCGGGTCATTGAAACCAAGAAACCCACAAATTTGTGATGCAAGCAGGGTGCCCGTAAGAGCAAATGTTGCACTGCTGATTGTTAGAATAATAAAAGCAGAAGATAGGACTTTGTTTTTATCATCTTCTTTGGTATAGTATCTGAAAAATGCCGTTTCCAGGCCCATCGTAAGAAAAACATTGATAAAAGCGGCATATACATACCATGTGGTCTGGTCTGAAAATTCAGAACGTAAAAGTACTTTTGTAAAAATCGGTATTAAAGCTATGCTGATTAACCTGGGTAAAACAGCAGCTATTCCATATATGACAGTATCTCTAAAAAATGATTTTAACCCCCTCAATTTGATTGTTTTATATTCATTTATTCAATAAATCAGTCAAAAAACGGTAAATTTACACCAACTAAACCAAATCAGGAGTTCAAAATAATTTTAATAAAGTCACATCTCGTTTTTTAAATAAAATAAGTAATGTAAATTGAACTTTTTTACACTTAAAT
>JACMLK010000350.1 GCA_014379665.1 Saprospiraceae bacterium
GTTGGACAAGAGAGATATTTTATGCAAAAGATATATATCCTGAAATAGGTCCATAGGTTTCAGACTATGCTTTTCATCCTTAACAGTACTTTAACAGCGACCTCCGAACTTTTTTTTTGCCTATTTGATTTATAGCACTATATTTGTATTATAATTCGTAAAAAAATAAGAAATCATGAAACAAGTTTTATTTTCATTGTTATTAATTGCTGGATTTTCATTAAGTGCTCAGCAAACAGAGAAAGCCCCGATTCCTGTTAAGACAGCTGGGGACCTAAAAAAAGAAGCAGTAATTAAGCAAGCACAGGATCAGGCTGCTGCAGAAGTAGTTATTGAAAAAACAAATGCTGTGATGACTTTTGAGTCATTGACAGTTGATTATGGTACGATTGAGAATGGAGGTGAACCTGTACGCTTAGTTAAATTTACCAATACCGGTACTGACCCTTTAGTGATTAAAAATGCAAGAGGATCTTGTGGTTGTACTGTACCAACATGGCCAAAAGAGCCAATTGCTCCAGGTCAGAGCAGTGTTATGGAAATAAGGTATGATACTAAAAGAACAGGTAAAATAAATAAATCTGTGACTATAACTACTAACGAAGGACCGGACAATCATGTACTTCAGGTGATTGGTGAAGTATTGCCAGTAAAAGAGGAAAAAGCAGTACCTGTTGCAGAACCAAATATTATAAAGGGTAACTAAAACCCGATAAAATATACTTTAAAGCCCCGAAAAGATATGATACTTTTCGGGGCTTTCTTTTTTATTTCATTTTTTAGAACCAATAGGCTTATTTATAGTTTATTGTGACAATGACTTAATCATATCTTTACTTATGATAGCAATCCTATCGCCTTCCAAAACTTTGGACAGTAACCCAAAATCTGCACATACTTTTACCATACCCGGATTTACTACAGAAATAAAGACGTTGGTCAATATTTTGAAAAAGAAAAATATTGATGAACTTATGCAACTAATGAATTTAAGCAGGAAGTTGGCTGGTTTAAATGACCAAAGATATAAGAGTTTTGATCTTGATTTTAATACTGAAAACAGTAGTTCAACAATATTTACATTTAAGGGAGAATTATATCTGGGATTGAAAGCTGATAAATTCTCGGAACAAGATCTTGATTATGCTCAAAAGCATTTGATGATACTGTCAGGGTTGTATGGGGTATTGCGCCCGTTAGATTTGATGCATGAATACAGATTGGAGATGGGAACAAAACTGAAAAACAATAAAGGCAAAAATCTTTATACATTTTGGGGAGACAAAATCACAAGAGTTTTGAATCAGAATCTGGAAGAAACTAACTCTGAATTTTTGATTAATCTGGCTTCCAACGAATACTTTAGAAGCATTAACACCAAGATGTTAAAGGCTAAAATTTTACAAATGCATTTTCTGGATGAAAAAGATGGAAAAAGAAGATTTATATCTTTTAATGCAAAAAAAGCCAGGGGACTTATGGCTGCATTTATGATAAAAAACAGATGTACATCTCCTGAGCAATTGAAAGAATTTAATGAAGAAGGCTATTTTTATGACATGGTAAATTCTGATGATAAAACCCTGACTTTTATAAAGTACTAATATATACGCAGTCTTTATATTGGGTCAGTCCCAAATGAATTAATTCCTGAATTGCAGGATAAAGAAGCAATAGCAAGCCAAGATTCCAATATTTTATACATTCAGATATGATTATTATATTGTTTCTTGAGACATTTGTAGTTTTTTGGCTTCAGAATATTATCTATAAATTGCTTGTTTTAATCGGAATAATCATTGCATTAAGCTGAAATTTGCATTTATATGAAACATTCAGGATAAATTCTGCGTTATAGTTTTGTATTTTAATTTCGATATTATTAATTTATAGAAATTTAATTGGTATTATTGAAAATAATAAACACGAAACAAAATTTTATTTTAATTTAAACAAATATTATGACAACGTTAATCAGTTACAACAGTCCCTATGAGATGGGTTTAAAGCCTAAAAGTTATTTTCAGGCAGCAAGAGAAATCTCAAGAGCTAAATTGCTCCAGTCTGATGTAACCATCAAAGCAAGAAAGCCCAGATATAGTTACACTCCGAATGTGGACAGTTCGGATGCATATGGCAGAGAATTCATGAAAACCATTCCTTGGTTGATAGCCAGTGTGGCAGTCTTTGTGAGTTTGGTTTTCTAAAAATAATAAAAGGGGGTTTTCACCCCCTTTTTTATGTCTTCTTTTTTTGACCTCTTGTTTTTGGTTTGCCGTATTTTTTTTGCATTATAGTGACATGTCTTACCTTGTTGTTTACTTTTTTGTTTTTTGCCTTTTTCTCCTGGAAAGCTTCTTCTTTTATTTTTGGAATTTTGCCAAGGATATTTTTCATTTGGACTTTTGGAATTTCAAAATCAGTAAGCACATCAGAAATAATTAATCCCTCAGGCAGGTCCAGAACAGGGATGTCATACTTCATCAATAACTGTATATCTTTAAGGTAATCTGTTTCATAATCACCTACCAATGAAACAGACTCTCCTTTTTTATCAGCACGTCCTGTTCTTCCGATCCGGTGCACATAATTTTGGGGTTCATCCGGTAGATCAAAATTAATCACATGTGAGACGTCTTCTATATCCAAACCTCTGGCAATGATATCTGTAGCAATCAACATCCTGTATGTACCATCCTGAAATTTATTAACAGCATTAAACCTGAAATTCTGGTCTTTATTAGAATGTATTACACCAGTTTGATCTGGATATTTTTCTGAAATTACTGCATATAATTCATCTGCCAAAACCTTGGTTGAGACAAATATGAGAACTTTTGTCATATCATTCTTTGCGGCTACCAACAACTCCAATAGATGAATCTTTGTATTGAAATTCGGAACACGGTAAAGACATTGATTAATATTTGATAAAGGTGATCCGGAAGGGGCGGCTTCCACTTTTTCCGGAGCATTAAAATATTCATTTATCAGTGCTTCCACATCATCAGTGATGGTAGCTGAAAACATCAAATTTTGTCTTTTCACTGGCAATAAATCCATAATATGCATCAATTGAGATCTGAAACCTAAATTCAACATCTCATCCACTTCGTCAATAACCAGCTTTTTAATCATTTTAAGATTCAGGGCTCCGTGATATCCAAGGTCCAACAACCTCCCTGGTGTTCCCACAATGATATCAAGACCATCTGAAATTTCAGCAGCCTGGGTCCTCAGGTTAGTACCTCCATAAACACCCATTACTACAGCATTTGTATATTTTGCAAGTTCCTTCACTTGAGCTACAACCTGCACTACCAATTCTCTGGTTGGTACCACAATGAGTATCTGAGGGTGTCTTTTTTTACTGAATTGCCACATCTTAAGCAATGGAAGCAGATAAGCGATTGTTTTACCGGTACCCGTCTGAGCAATGCCCTGTACATCCCTGCCCGACATAATCACAGAAAAGGCTTTAAGTTGGATTGTGGTTGGCTTTGACAAGCCAGCATCGTTAAGTGCATTCCACAAAGGATTATTTAGGTTCAATTCCCTGAAAGTCATAGAAGTATATTAGAAATAATAAAGCAAAGGTAAGGATAAGTTGACGATGAGAGATAAAAGTGATTAATTACGGTTATTTTCAATTACAAAAGAACCAACTTTTTAATTTTAATATTATTTTCAAAATGTACCACGACATAATATACTCCTGGTTGCCAGTTGTTGTCCGTCTCAATTTTTGTAATCGAAAAAATATTTTCATTCAGTAATAAGAGTAGATTTCCTGAATTACTGTAAATCTCAACTTTAATAGGTATCAAACCATCCTCATCAAAAAAGAGCTCAATAAACCCTGATGAAGGATTCGGAAATATATTGAATTTCATATCTGATAATCCATTTCCATCAACATTTGCAGATGGATCCTTTACAAATCCAATGGCATCCAGTGCTGGTTGAATTTCAGGATTCTTCATAAACATTTTCCAAAGAAGCTCTGTGCGATGATTTTGTATCATACAAATGATAGGACCCTGATCAATGCTCAGATATGAGTCTGCATACCAGTTGGCGTTGCCATTGAAAGCATCATAAAATCCATACTTTCCAAATAACAAATCACCTTCTGAAAAATAGAAATACTTGAGAGCATCCATACTTTCTGCCGGGGTATATGGCATGGAAGACAACGCCGCCGTCGGTGCAATTGTACCGTTATCTTTGTTTCCCGGTTCGTGTGCTGAGTATCCCCATGGATCGTCAGAAGCGGTTAGCCCCCAGCATTCTGATGAATATTTTTTATGATTTAGTGGATTAGCGATACAGTACCCCCGATTGATCAATGTGTGATTTCTGTTATTATCAAAATAATTGATGTTTTTATCTTTTATTCCTCGAGGGTCGAATCCAATAAATGAATAATGTGAAAAAAATAAAGGTCCCCCATAAGGTGGACCTACAAATAATTTATGACCGAACCAGGTATTTCCATTTTTATAATTTGAATTGGCAGTCCATCCTGTGTTCCAATAGGTAACAGGAATCGGATGTGTTGGGGAAGCAATAGACAGGATATATACGATCATGGCTTCGTTGTAGCCACGAAGTGGAAAATTCATCTGCCACCCAAAATTTGGTGACCAGTGCCAATATAATACTCCTGAATTGTTCTTTGTATAAAAATTCCATTCCACATCTTCATATAATGTAGTAATAATCTGTCTGATCGCATTTTCATATGCGTTATTCTGGTCAAAAAACTGTCGGGCACTGAGCAGGCCCTCCATCAGGAAAGCAGTTTCCACCAGATCACCCCCATTATCATACTGGCTAAATGGAATTGTTTTGCCTGTTCTCCCATTCATCCAATGAGGGAACACACCGTGAAACCTATCGGCATACTGCAGAAAACTAATGATTTTAATAATGCGGTTTACCCCTTCTGATCTTGTAATGAACCCATTTTCTATGCCAACAAGAATGCTCATTATCCCAAAACCTGATCCTCCGGTAGTCACCACATCACCGCTGCTATTTCGTTCTTTAGCCATACCTGATACTGGATGTGCATCATCCCAAAAGTATCTGAAAGTATATCGCTGCACCATTTCCATGAGCGCTTCATCAGACATCTCTGATTCTGATACTTTGATAGTATCAGAATAAGCAACAGCTTGATTTAATCCATTAAGAGCAACTACAAAGTAAAAAAAGGTATCTAAATTTAAAGGATCAGAAAAATCCATGTATTCGTTTGTAATAATAGTTTTTACAGCGCTGAAATTTAGTCTGTCTTCAGACCTCATAATCCGGAAATACTCAGCCCCGGATACCCCGGTTGTTGACCAGGAGAGTTCAGTATGTCTTTGGTAGGTGTCTGATTTTGTAAAATTTATTTTTTGGCTTATCAAATGAATCGGGATGACCCAAATGAGAAACAATATAATTCTAATCATGATTCATTATTAATTGCACTTAAACCAACACCATTGATGAACAAGTTGTTCACTTCACCTGTGCGAATCCTATCAATCGGATATTTATCTATACTACCAACAGATCAGTTAAGTTAATATTATATGGATGTCTTTATTATAATAAACTAACTTAATACCCCTGATTTTGCAGTATTGCTCCTCCACTGAGATCAATTTCTGTTTGTGGTAAAGGAAATAATTCGTGTTTATTGGTAATAAAAGCCTTCCCTACTTTTGTCATGACCTCATTTTGAATATCCCATCTCTGAAGATCAAACCAACGTAATTGCTCCAAAGCCAATTCTGACCTTCTTTCCTTTCTGATAGCAGCACGAAGATCATTTTGATTTGTAATGGTTAAGTCTTTCAAAATAAAAGAATTGGACCCTCTCGCTCTTTTTCGTATAAGGTTGACATATTCAAGTGCCTTAGTATTATTACCAATTTCATTGGCTGCCTCAGCGGCAAGCAAAAGGATATCTGCATATCTAAGGAGTCTGATATTTCCCGGACCGTTGTCCTGCAGCCCCGCATGGTTTGGAACCCACGCTTTTTGGTTGAATCTTTCGTTGAGGATTTCAGGATTATCCTGTACTATAGTTGAACCATCAGGTAAAACCTCACCCACATAAATGATGGTTGCCTGACGTCTTGGATCACCGGATTCATAATTTGCAATCAGATCATCACTTGGCCTATTGAATCCCCATCCCAGATTTGGTACGCCCCTTACACCCTGAACCATATTATAAGGTGTTGCACCTGATCCGGCAACTGCAGCCTGAAGGGCTACTGCTCCTATTTCAAAAATACTTTCCGATGCATTCTCCCCACCTCGTGTGAAAATCTGATTATAAGCAGGTAATAAACTGTATTCTCCACTTTTGATTATTTCTTCACAAAGATTGAATGCTTCCTTATATTTTTTTTGAATCATATACAATTTAGCCAGTATACCTTTAGCAGCGCCTTTTGTGACTCTGCCCAGATCAGCAGCAGCGTATTTTGATTTTTCCGGTAAAGCTGAAATAGCATCCTGCAGATCTTTTTCGATAAATGAATATACTTCGGTTTTTGGATTGCGTTTTTGAGTGAAAAATTGATCTTCATTTAGTTGTTCAGTAATGATTGGTATGTCACCGAACCATTGAACGAGTCTTAAGTAGTTGAACGCTCTCAGGAATTTTGACTCAGCCACCAATCTGCTTTTTAATGTTTCTGACATATCTATGGCAGGAATTCTGTTGATGGCCAGATTTGCTCTTGCTATGGTATTATAGTGACCTTTCCAGATGGTTGAGAAAGTCTGATTGGTTGCATCAAAGAAAAAATCATCTATCTCTTTAAGATAAGGACCATCATTTTCAGTACTTCCTTTGTCAGCATCATCACTGATGATATCAGTCGCGCCTATATAGGGCAATCCACAATATTCCCATGTTCTGAAATTGGAATAAACAGCATTAGTTGCCCAGATGGCATGTTCTTCGTTTTCGAAAAACGTCTCAGCAGTTAAGTTACCTTTTGGTTTTCTATTCAGGAAATCATCAGAACAACTACTTAAAAAGATGAATGCTGCAATTAAATATATATTTTTCATGATACTAATTTTTTAATAAATCTAAAATTTTGTTTCAAGACCGAATTGTATAGATTTTGCTATGGGATAGGTGCCGTTATCAAATCCAACTTTAAAAGGACTGGTACTATTTGGAAATTCGGGTGAATAGCCAGTAAACGACTGTTGTGTCCATAGATTGGTACCTGATACAAATATACGCAAACTTTCCATTTTTATTTTACTTAAGATCGAATTTGGTATTGAATAACCCAAATTTACAGTACGTAATCTAAAAAAAGATCCATCCTGGATGAATCTGTCACTGACTCTGAAATTGTGACCTCCATTGGTTACCCTTGGTTCTGAGTCTGAAGGATTGGTCGTTGTCCAGGCATCTGCAACATGAGATTCCCAGTTATATACTCCAAATCTGAAAGATTCTTTTTCGTTAAACACTTTATTGCCGCTTACCCCAAGGAAATCAATATTCATATCAAACCCTTTATAACCAGCTCCCAAATTGATACCATAAGTTAGAGTAGGAATAGGACTTCCAAGATATACCCTGTCATTACCGTCTATTAATCCATTATTATCTTCGTCAATATACCTTAGGTCTCCGGGCTTTTCTCCTCCCAGCTTAGGACTTGAGCTTATTTCCTCTGTAGTCTGAAAGACACCGGCTGTTCTGAAGCCGTAATAAGCACCTATAGGAAGCCCTACTATGGTATGTGTAGCTGGCTCGCCATTAATAAATGCATCAAAAATTTCATTTCTGCCTTTGGCCAAAGCAAGTACTTCATTACTAACCGGTGAAATATTAAAGCCAATATTGTAATCAAATGTTCCTGATTGTCTCCAGTTAACTCCAATGTCCACTCCCGAATTAAGAACTTCTGCTGTATTTACATATGGACTGGAGGAAGATCCTACAAAATCAGGAATAGGCACAGCTGCTATGATGTCATATGTGTTTCGTTTGTACCAATCCACTTCCACATCCAATCGGTTGTTTAAAAAACCTGCTTCAAGTCCAATGTCAATTTGATTGGAAACTTCCCATTTTAGTTTTGGATTTGAAATGGATAATTGCGTAGCTCCCTGATTAAGATTTTCTCCTGATCCGAACACCGCTCCCAAACCACCGTTTATAATGGCTGATGTAGGATATCGGTCAGTCAGAGCCTGATTGCCGAGAATTCCATAGCTGAGTCTTACTTTT
This sequence comes from Saprospiraceae bacterium, assembly GCA_014379665.1. GTDB lineage: Bacteria > Bacteroidota > Bacteroidia > Chitinophagales > Saprospiraceae > OLB9. The sequence goes on from JACMLK010000350.1 coordinate 8,267, forward strand.
AGTCGGTCAAATGTATTCAGTTCTTCTATAAAAGATTCACGACCCATGTTCCAGCCTACACTGGCTGCCGGAAAATATCCTGTACGATGATCAGGCGTAAACCGGCTTGACTTATCAACTCTTATAGAGGTAGTGAATAAATATTTCTCCTTGAATGAATAATTGGTTCGGAAAAGGATAGACGTCATTGCTTCGTCTGATGCTCCCCCGAAATTCATCTGAGTTGTATCATTGCCTGATGAAAGATATATTAATTCATCTGAACTGCCTGGAAAACTTTCTCTGCTTGCCCCTATATTTTCACTTTTTCTTTCCTCCGCGGTATATCCAATAAGTACTCCTAAAGAATGATCGGTCCATTCCTTATAATAATTGAGTGTTTGCTCCCAAATCCAGTTTTTGCCTGATCCCTGTGTGATATTTAGCCTGTCACTTTTATTTAACTGGGATGCGCTTACCGTAAATTTTGGTTCAAAATATCTTGAACTTTCCACCGTAAAATTATATCCAAAATTTGTCCGGAATCTAAAATTTTGTAAAAAGGAAACTTCTCCGTAAACATTTCCAAGCAGATTAGTTCTTTTAACTTTATTGTTGCTTTTATAAAATTGATCTGCTGCCGGATTAGCTACTGCAAGTCCATAAAATGTCGGGTCGGTGAAATTTCCATCTTCATCATAGACAGGCAGTACAGAAGGTATTCTGTAAGCGGAAGAAATGACATTTGGTCCTAAATGTTCTTGTATGAGTGAATAAGACACATTATTTCCCAATGTAAACCATGGTTTGAGCTTCATCTCCGTATTTAATCTGAAAGTCCCTCTTTCAAAAGAGGTGTTTTTTAATATACCATCCTGATTGAAATAATTTGCACTAAAATTATACGCAATATTGTCGCTTGCTCCATTGGCACCAAACTGAACATTTCTTATCGGAGCATTACGCAATACTTCAGCCTGCCAGTTTGTGCCTTCACCTAAAGAGTCAGGATTAGTAAAATAATTAATCCCCCGCAATTGATTATATGCTCTTGCAAATTGGGTCCCATTCAATAATGATATTTGGTTAACAGCTTGTTGTTGTCCATAATAAGTGGAAAACGAAAGTTGTGCATTTTTTCTTTTTTTACCATTTTTGGTGGTAATGATGATGACACCATTGGCTCCACGACTGCCATAGATTGCTGCAGAAGATGCATCCTTGAGTACTTCAATGCTTTCGACATCCTGAGGATTGACAGACGATGCGTCTTCTGTGATCATACCATCTATGACATATAGGGGATTTGAGTTATTGAGCGTGCCGGTGCCACGTACACGTATTACTGCACCTGAACCGGGTTGGCCGGAAGCAGGAGAAACATACACACATGGTATTTTCCCCTGAAGGGCCTGTTCTACATTAGGAGTTACCACTCTTTCCAGTTCTGATCCTTTCAGACTACTTACTGCTCCTGTCAGGTCACTTTTTTTCTGAGTACCATATCCTACTACTACTATCTGATCAATCATTACTGAAGATTCTGTAAGACTGACATTGATATCATTCTGGCCGGCAACATTGACACTTAGATCATCATAACCAATATATTTGATCAATAATATGGCATTTGCGTTACTGACACTAAAACTAAATGATCCGTCAATATCAGAGATAGTTCCATTTTCAGTTCCGGATTCTTCCACAGTGGCCCCAATGAGTGGGTCGCCGTTGGCTAATGCAGTAATAATTCCTTTTACTTTATGCTGCGCTCCCGCAATAAATACTATAAGAAATATTGTGATAAATGTTGCCGAAAATTTTTGATAAAGACTTCTCATATAATTTTTCGTTTATTTGGTTAACTTAATTTTTATAATATTGGCAGTATCGGACGAACCACCAACCAAAATATGAAACTCTCCCGGTTCAGTGACCCATTCCATTTTATCGTTGTAGAAAGAAAAATCCTTTTTCGACAATTCAAACTTTATTACTTTATTTTCACCTTTTTTGATCATCACTTTTCTAAATGCTTTCAGTTCTTTGACAGGCCTGGTGACACTGGATACAACATCCCTGATATAAAGTTGTATCACTTCTTCCCCATCATAGTTCCCGGTATTTTTAACATTGACTGAAATGTTTACTGAATCTTCATTCTTAAATGATGTTTTATCTGCCGTTGGAGCACTATAATCAAATGATGTGTAACTGAGGCCATAACCGAAATTGTATAATGGAGCATTGGGCATATCCAAATATTTTGTATTCCATTTGGAATCCGGGTTAAATGGACGACCCGTACTCTTGTAATTGTAAAAAATGGGTATCTGTCCTTCATGTCTTGGGAAACTGATGGGTAATTTAGCCGAAGGATTATAATCTCCGAACAATACATCTGCTATGGCATTACCTGCCTGGCTACCTAACCACCAGGCTTCCAATACAGCATCAGATCCATTGTGTACATCGTTCAGTACCAATGGTCTGCCATTCATTACAATAGTAACTATTGGTTTTCCTGAAGATCTGATTTCCTTTAATAACTCCTCTTGCACTCCTGGAATTCTGATCATTGATCTGGCTGCTGCTTCTCCACTCATATCTTTATTTTCGCCAATCGCGAGTATTACCATGTCAGCATCTTTTACTTTTGCAAGTACTGATTCAAAATTTGATTTATCAGATCCTTCTATTTCGCAACCTTTGATATATTCAATCCTAATGTCTGTTGCTTTGAGATTTTGTTTTATTCCTTCGAGCAATGAAACGCAGTGTCTTGCTTCACCTGAACCGGACCATGCTCCAATAAGATTATTTTTGTCGTCAGCCAGAGGCCCGGCGATCAGTACTTTTTTAACAGATTTTTTAATGGGCAAAATACCATTATTTTTTAAGAGCACAATTGATTTACGGGCAACATCCCTGCTTGCTTCAAGGTGTTCTTTGGTCAAAATTGAATTTGCTTCTCTGGTTTTGTCTGAAAATTTAAAAGGATTTTCGAACAGCCCAAGTAGTTTTTTAATCCTTAGAATACTTCTTACACTATTGTCTATTTGATTGATATTAATCCTACCGTCATTTAAACCGGTTTTTATTTTATCCTGAAAAATAGCACCCTGCATGTCCATATCCATTCCTGCAGTGATCGCCAATATTCCGGCATCAGTTTCATCTTTAACCACGCCATGGTTGACCATTTCATTGATAGATGTGTAATCAGATACGACGAAACCATTGAAACCCCACTCATTTCGAAGAATATCTGTTAATAGATATTTATTGCCGGATGCCGGTATTCCATTATAATCATTAAATGAGGTCATGACTGTCAATGCTCCTGCATCCACTGCAGCTTTATAAGGTGGTAAATAAACTTCCCTGAATACCCGTTCACTTATCTCTACTGAATTGTAATCACGCCCTCCGATCGGAGCACCGTAAGCTGCAAAGTGCTTAACACAAGCCACCAATCTGTCCGCTTTGTCAAATCCAGTGCCCTGAATTCCTTTAACCCTTGCCTCCGCAATTCTGGATCCAAGATAAGTGTCTTCACCAGCGCCTTCCATAACTCGTCCCCATCGAGGTTCTCTGGTAATATCCACCATCGGCGCATAAGTCCAGTGCAGTCCTGAAGCTGCCGCTTCTTTAGACATAATGTAAGCTGATTTTTCGATCGCTTCCAGGTCCCAACTGGCTGCTTCCCCAAGCGGAATTGGAAACATGGTCTTATATCCATGAATGACATCATATCCAAAGAGTAAGGGTATTTTCAAACGACTTTCTTCCACAGCAATTTTCTGAAGTCGGGTGGTGAAATCCACTGTATGACTGTTGAAAAGTGCTCCGCATCTTCCGGATTTAATATCATTTTCATACCCTCCTCTTATGGTGGGTCCGGTCGATTCCCAGTCAGTGGTGTACAAGGTCATCTGACCAAGTTTTTCATCCAAAGTCATATTGGAAATCAGGTTTTCTATAAGTGGATCTTTTGGAACAGACCTCATTTTAGATGTCGTACTTTTGGAACAACTTAAAAATAAAATTACCCCTATGTAAATTATTGTTTTCATTTTAATTAATTTTATCTAACCATCCACCTTTAAAACCTGCTTTTTTCAAACCATTAGCTATGTATGGATTTTTTTTCATCGTATTCCACAATAGTTCTGATTCATGATTTTGTATTTGTAATAATATCGGACCTTGGTCAATACCCAGATAATCAACATCAAACCAACCACTGGGATATTTTCTATCTTTATAAGTAAGATTAAATGCGTCTTTAAAACCATAATCACCGACTAGATCTTTATAATAAGTATTCCACATATTACTTAGACATTCTTCTGACTCTACCGGCGTGAAGGGGAAAGAACCACCGGCTGCTGTTGGTGCAATGGTTCCATCATCTACAATCTGAATACTGCATGCTCCTCTTGCCCTATAGTCAAAAAAAGTTCTTTCAACTCCTTCAATTACTATTTTTTTATTAGCCGGACCGTCACAAGCTGTTAATCCCCAGCATTTATTACTATAACCAATATATTGTTCAGGATTTGCAGTGCAATATGCCTTGTTGGATAAAGTAGCTTTTTTGGAATTTTCAAAATAGTCATCTTTAATGGCTGTCATGAAACTATCCTTTATACCACGGAAGTCTATCCATATGTGACTATATTGGTGTCCGAAAAGTGGATCAAACTGTACATTTTTTATCCTGTAAAATGTATCTAATGGGTAAGTTTCACACCATTTCTGCCATGAATCAACAGGAATAGGATGGGTGGGAGAGCCCATGGCCATTATTAAAAGGATCATTGCCTCATTATATCCTGCCCATTCACTTTCTATAAATCCTTTTTCAGGATGCCATCCCATGCTCATTTTACCATTGGATTTCATCATCCAGTTCCAGTTTACCCTAAGATAAAGACTATCAGAAATATTTCTTATCTCTTGCTCAACGGGATTATCTGTATCAAAATAAGACATGCAGCTTAATATTCCGGCCATCAGCAGACCTGTGTCAATGGAAGACAATTCTACAGTCTTGTATCTTTCGGCATTATTTAGATTAAGGAAATGGTAAAAAAATCCCTGATGACCACTCACATTGTTACTTTGTGGTCCCTGAGGTAGCAACCATAATGTTTTTAATGTAGCGAGTACCCTCTCTGCACCTTGAGCGCGCGAGATATATTTATTTTCTATGCCTGTTAAATAAACACTTAATCCAAAGCCGGTAGCTGCAATACTTGAAAAAGTCAGAGTTGGGTAGCGATCAGGTATCTGGTAATTGGTAGAATCGGCCAGATTCCAGAAATAATTAAAGGTTCTTTTTTTAAGGTCTTCTCTTGAATAGGCTGTATGTTGTATCTCTTTGGTTTTACAGGATACCAGCAATGAAATCAACAAAATGCCCCAAACTAAACGAAACATATTTCGATGTGATTTTTAAATACAAATTGATGTGAAATTTTAAATCTATTCTACAGCAATTCCCTCACTAACTAAATTTGAGTGAAAGTGAGTCCTCAATGAAATTAACATAAGAAAGTCCGGACTCCAAATTTTTTCGTATACTCTACTGCAAGTAAACTCTATAATATTTTATATGAAAACTTTTAAAAAACAACCGGATAGTTATGGTACTATCCGGTTGCTTATATGCCATACTATTTTTTATAACTTAACAAATCGTGACTGTGCCACAAGTTGCTGTTTGTCATTGTAACCCATAAGAAAATAAGTACCTGCATTCAGTGATGATACATCAATATAATGCGTGGATTGATTATTATTCCAGGTTCTGGCTATTATCTGGCCATAAACACTAATAATATCAGTGGATTTAAGCAATTCGGCGTTATTTACACGAAGTAAATCACATACAGGATTTGGAACCAGTGAAAGTTTTGCCACAGTTTGGTCATCTGACGAAGACGGTTCCTGACCACAATCACCACCTTCCAGTCTTACATCATCGAAGTAATAAATCACGTCTTCAGCTGGTAAATTATTTATATCAAATATCCACGTAAGACGGGCATACTGACCTGCAGGGTCAATAGGAGTAGGGGCCTGTGAAAAATCCCATGTCAATTCTTCCCATTCATTGACTTTAGTATTTGCCACTGTAAAATCTCCTGAACCACCAGGAAATCCTGGAACTAAAGGTCGTTCTACTTTCAATGTGACTGTAGTAATTTTGGGCGAAAGAATTTTTGCTTTGATGATCGTATTTGGTCCGAATTTGATATATGAATCCAGGTCCGTATACATTCCCTGCCATGGTTGTTCACCGGAAGCTTTTTCGATGGCTTTACCAACTTTGTCTGATGTATTGATTCCGGATTTAAGCGGATTGTCTACAAGTTCGAATCCACCTGATTCGTCTGCAGGGAAGTATCTCCATTTGTCTGACACAAATGCAGGATCATCATAATTTATAATACATCCGTCATAAGGGGCATGTGCCCATTTAAGATTGTCAATATAGTAATCCTCGACTGTAGTTGTCTCAACTCCACCATTAAAGAAAAGACATACTCTTTTATGATCATTTCCTTTTTCGCCTGAAAAGTCAACAGAAAGTGTATACCAGTCATTGAAAGTTTTTATTTCTGACCAGATTTCTTTCGCCGGGCTTGATCCGCCTTCAAGTTTCAACAATACCGGGACAACCTGAGTTGACAAAACCTGTAATTCAAATTGATTGAATACGTCTAGGTTGATTCCATCAGGGAAATTTACACATAATGCTGCCCACGGTTCATTAGGCTGATCTTTGTAAAGCCCTACTTTTGTGGAACTGTTTGAAGCGGTGAGTTTAGGATTGTCAACTACTGTAAGTAATTGTTCACCGGCGCCGAATTCATAATTTCTTTGACATTCAAAGTCATCAATAATATTGGTGTTAGGTACTGCACCTTCACAAGGATCTACGGTAGATTCACCTTGTCTCAGATTGTCAAAATAATATACTACTCCTGCTTCCTCTACTCCCGGGTTAAAGATAAGTTTGATAGCCTCCCAATCTGTCAATAATTGAAATTCTGAGAAGTTAAACGAAATCGTTTCCCAGGCTCCTGGTGATTGAAAATTTCTGGTTACTTCTTTATTACCTGCTGAAGCACTTTCTAACTGAAATGTGATTGAATTGCTTCCCGGAGGTGCCCAGACATCAAGATTATATTGTGGCTTTTCGGAAATATCAATGACACCTGGCGCTACAGCCGCCAGTGTTGAAAACGCTGATATTCCTTTTGTATATTTACCAACTTTTAATGATGTATTACCTAATGGATCGAGATTGTCACTAACTTCAAAGGTACCATGAATCAATGTATTCTGATCTAACGGTTCCCATGGCAAAGTAGCTCCATTCTCAAAATTCTCAAGATCAAAAATAGTTTTAACTCCCCATGAAATATCATCTATATAATACACATCACCCGGAGCAGGATCATTTCCAGCGTTAAAAAATAAAACTATTTTTTTATGACTGGCCAAAGCCTGAGTACTGAAATCAACTTCATATTGAACCCATTGGTTTGGAGTTGTTATATCCACCCAGGTTTCTATGGCTGCTGAGGCACCACCTTCCAATTTAAATAAGACTCTGGTTACTTTTGGAGACCATATCTTGACTTTCAATTGATTATTTGTAGTCAGATCAACAGGGTTTTGATAATCAATCAGTAATGCTGCCCATTGTTCACCCTGAGGATCTACGTATTTGCCAACCAAAGAAGATGGATTGACAGGGGTTGGATTTGGATTCGGAACGACACTCAAGCTATCCCAGCCATTGACATAGGTTGCATTTCTATTACATTCAAAATCGTCCACTATATTTGGATCTTTAACAACCAATGCACAATCTCCCTGAGATACAGCATACAGGTTATCATAATAATACACATCTGCACTTGTTTCTACACCCGGATCAAAAAATAATATTGCTTTTGTCAGATGTTTGTAATCTTTAGCAGCTGATAAATCAAAAGTATATTCCTGCCACGCATTTCTTACACCAAGATTAACAATTTTCTCAATCGCAGGACCTCCGGGGCCTTCTAACTTTAATAATAATTGTGTAGCACCATCAGAATAGATCTGAAGTTTGAATTGATTCAAAATGCTCAAGTCAAATGGTGTTGTTCTTTCAGCAAGTAAGAGACTATAGGAATGTGCTCCCGATTTTGTATATTTACCCACATTGGAAGTTGAGTTTATTTTATTTGGATCAGGATTTGCCACGGGTGCTTCCAAAAGACCATCAAAAGCTGTCCATCCCATTTCATTACCAGTTTCAAATGTCTCATATACTTCCTTAGCTTCCACGGCACGAATATCATCAAAATAAAAAGTATTGGCCTGTGGTGTAGTGAATGGGTGGAACGCAAGTAATACTTTATTCATAGTGGTAAACGTGGCTGCTGCCGAAAAATCAACAGAATATTCAACCCACTCATTTGCAGTTGTAATATCAATAAATTTTTCAATCGCCTTTCCTCCACCTTCGAACTTAAGTAATGCTCTGGTCGGTGCGACCGGTGACCAAATTTTTATTTTCATCAGATTATACTGACTTAAATCAGCATTAGCAGAAAGATCACCTAATCCAAAGCAAAAATCAGATATACCATCATTGGTAAATTTTCCAACGAAATCGCTCCCGTTTACTGCATCTTTGGATGGGTTGCTTACCGGACCTTCATACGTAAGTCCATTTATGGCATTCCATGTAATTTTGGCAGCACCACCTTCAAAGTCTTCATAGATGACTTGACTGTTCAATGCAAATGCTGCACATACAAATAAAATTAGTGTAAGTAAATGTTTCATCATTCTTAGGTTAATTTTGTTAGTTATAAAATAATATTTAAAGAATTAATTTAGGTTCTTGTGCTATCTTGATAGCACTGATCACTAGCCAAATGCCTGAATTTATAACATGTAACCACCTTGTGTTTTGGTGAATTCCCGAATTATAATTTCAACATGCGGAATTTTGACAGTGCAATATTAGCAAATAATAGGCAATATTAAGAAAATATCACTACAATACGACTACCCCAATCGATATTTTATCCAAATAAATTATATTTAGTTATAAAATCAGCTTGGGTGGACTGAGCGCAGGTAAGTTGCAAATTAATCCGGGAGGTTGATATTATTTGGAAGATTCAGGTTAATATAAAGACAATAATGCTTATTTTTAAGACCCCTTCTCTAAGCATGGGAAATAGGTGTATCCTTCCTGACGAAAGATCCATTTTTAAGTTTTGTGGTGCAGACCGGATTATTTTGGTCGCATTTAATTTATTTAATCGTCTGTAATTCCTGTTACAATTCAATGATCAATCTGAGTGAGGCTATGTGCTGTTCATATATGAGGATTTATGAAACAAAAGACTTGAAACAATAAAAAAACAAATGCCTGATCAAAATAAATGAAACATGTTGTTGATGACAAAAATAGTATTTTTTCTGTAAATGTAATGTAGCATATGACATGTGGCGGGTAAATATCCGATCCGGAATTCTTTATTTGTGTGATTTTTATTAATTTTGTGTCCTGAAGAATATAGTTAACCGAAGAATACAAAGACAATAGTGAAGTATGAAACTGTCGTTGAACTGGCTGAAAAATTATCTTAATATATCATATTCCCCGGATAAAATAGCAGAAATGCTAACCCTTATAGGTCTGGAGGTGGAAGGCGTGGAAAAAATTGAATCCGTCAAAGGAGGTCTATTGGGTATTGTAACAGGTGAAGTGATCAGCTGTGAAAAACATCCTGATGCTGACAGACTATCAGTCACTACTGTAAATATAGGGACAGATGAAATGCTTCAGATAGTATGTGGAGCACCAAATGTAGCCAAAGGGCAGAAAGTCATGGTAGCTACTATAGGTTCAGAATTACACCCTTCTGAAGGAAATCCAATGGTGATTAAGAAAGGGAAAATACGTGGTGTGGAATCCCAGGGAATGATATGTGCAGAAGATGAACTTGGCATCGGTACTGATCACTCAGGTATTATAGTTTTACCCGAAGGGACCAGGGTTGGAATGGCGGCATCGACCTATTATAATCTGGAGAACTATTACGTATTTGAAGTCGGACTTACACCAAACAGATCAGATGCTACCTCACAATTAGGTATTGCAAGAGATTTACTGGCCTATCTGAAAGTCAATAAAGGGTACTCAGATGAATTGATTGATCCGGACATTTCGGGTTTTGTCACCCAAAAAGTAGGAAGTCACATTGATGTAGAAATACTCCATAAAGAAGCCTGTCCAAGATATACAGGTATAACCATAACAAATATTGAAGTAAAGGAGTCACCTGAATGGATAAAAAAACTGCTTTCTTCTATTGGGGTCAAATCTATAAATAACATCGTAGACATCACAAATTTTGTACTTAATGAATTGGGGCAGCCTTTACACGCATTCGACGCTGATAAAATAGAAGGTAAAAAAATCATTGTTTCAATGTTACAAAAGGGAACAGAGTTTGTCACACTGGATGGGGTTAATAGAAAGTTGACCGATCAGGATCTGATGATATGTGACAAAAATATGCAACCACTTTGTATGGCGGGAGTCTACGGCGGAATTAACAGTGGAGTAACGGTTGATACTAAAAATGTATTTTTGGAATCAGCTTGTTTTAACCCGAAATATATCAGAAAAACAAGTACTTATCATAATCTGAGGACTGACGCAGCTAAGATATTTGAAAAAGGTGCGGATCCCAATATTACAGAGTATGCACTAAAAAGAGCAGCATCACTAATCAGAGAACTTGCGGGTGGAGAAATCAGCAATCAAATGGTGGATGTATATCCTGCAGAAATAAGGCCAATTGAGGTCAGGCTATTTTACAGTAATGTGAATAGTTTGATTGGTATGACTATTCCTGAGGAGGATGTTCATTCGATACTTCAGGCAATGGATATGGAGATTACACATCTCGATGAAGAAAGTATACTTGTGAAAGTCCCTACCAATAAGGCTGATGTGCTAAGAGAAGTGGATTTGATCGAAGAAATACTGCGAATATATGGGTTGAACAGGGTAGAGGTGCCATCTAAAATTCAAAGTACCATTTCATATTCACCGAAGCCAAACAAACACAGGATCAAGGAGATTATTTCTGACCACTTGTCTGCTTCAGGATACAATGAAATTATGGGATTATCACTTATTGAGTCTAAAAATTATGACGGACTGAATATTGCTGACAAAAATGCATTTGTTTTCATAAATAACACTTCAAATATACATCTTGACATCATGCGACCTGAGATGATGGTCAGCGGTTTGGTTACCATATTATACAATCTTAACCGGCAACAAAACAATGTTTCAGTTTATGAATTTGGTAAATCTTATCTTAAAACCAAAACAGGATATGATGAAAATGAATTCTTAACTATTTTGGTTACGGGTAAAAAAAATGAAGAATCCTGGTTATTGGAGAATAAACCTGATAAAACTTTTTTCGATATCAAAAAACCGGTCTTGGATATTTTCCAAAGATTGGGTGTTGGAAATATACAGATATCAGATCTTGATGATGACCCAAGGTTAGCGTATGGCCAAAAACTGCATTTGGGTCCTTTGGTATTGGCTGTATATGGCGAAATCATAAAAACTGTCCTTTCAATAGTGGGCATAAAAAATACGATTTATTATGCTGAAATTTCTTTTGAAGCTTTGATAAAAAATGCCGGCAGAAAAAAAATGGAGGTGAAGGAGATCAATAGGTATCCATCTGTGAGAAGGGATCTGGCA